>JBPCNU010000019.1:0-3285 GCA_051000975.1 Rubrobacter sp. | reverse complement strand
GCCGACGCGGGCGACCTCCGGAGCGGTGAACGTCGTCCACGGCACGGAGCTGTAGTCCGCCTTCGTCCTGACGGGGAAGAGGGCGTTTCGTAGCGCGACCTTTGCCTGATACTCGGCGACGTGCGTGAACGGCAGCACGCCCGTGATGTCCCCGGCGGCGTAGATGTTCTCGGCGGTCGTCTTGAGGTATTCGTCTACCGTGATGCCGGACTTTCCGACCTCGACCCCGGCGTTCTCTAAAGCGAGCGTTCCGGTAACGGGGGCGCGTCCCGCCGCGACGAGTATCTCCTCCGAGCGGACCGTTATCTCCTGCCCGAGTTCGTTCTTCGCCACCATCACCTTCTCGCCGGTCTCCACGCGAACGGCGTCGGCGAGGAAGCCCTCGTGAACGGTGACGCCGTCGGCTTCGAGGACGGCTTTGATGAGCCTGCCGACCTCCGGGTCTTCCTTCGGGAGCGGCGACGTGTCCGAGATGACCGTGACCTCCACGCCGAAGCGGGCGAAAATTTGCGCGAACTCGCAGCCGATGGGGCCGGATCCGAGGATCGCGAGCGAAGCAGGCAACTCCGAGAGCTGCAAGGCTTCGATGTTCGTGAGGTACCCGGCCTCGCTCAGCCCGTCAACGGGTGGCACGCTCGCCTCGGAGCCGGTCGCGATGATGAAGCTCTTTGCCCGCAGACGCTTCCCACCGATGGCTACCTCCTCCGGCGAGACGAAGCTCGCGTCCTCACCGAGCAGCACCTCCACGCCCAACTCGCGAAAACGAGCCGGGTCGTCGGCCTCGCCTGCTCTCTCGACGACACGGCGCATCCGGGCCATGACCGCCGGGAAATCTATCTCCGCCCCGGAGTTCTTTATGCCGAACTCTTCGGAAGAGTTGATGGTCTTCGCGACGCTCGCGCTCTTCACCAGCGTCTTGGTCGGGACGCAGCCGTGGTAGAGACAGTCGCCGCCGAGCCTGTCGCGTTCGATCAGGGCGACCTTCGCGCCGAGCGCCGCGCCGCCCGCCGCCGAGACGAGGCCCGCCGTGCCGCCGCCTATGACCACGAGGTCGTATCTATCGTCGTATCTCTGGTTCATGTCAGGTCTCCTCGGTGATCGTGGGACTTTGCGTATTTTCTCTGGATCTGAAATACCGCGACAGGGCGAGGCTCAGGATGAGCAGCGCGGCGGAGGCGGCGAAGACGCGCCAGTCGAAGCTCGGGCCGCCGGAGAGTTCACCCCCGCCGAAGGACGCCCCGAAGAGCACGAACGAGAGTGTGCCGGGCAGGGAGCCGAGCGCGGTCGCGAGCAAGAACGGAAGGGGCTTTATCTTCAGGAACCCGGCGGTGTAGTTGACGAGGTCGTAGGGGAGGTAGATAAAGCGCATTAAGAGCACGGACTCGAAGCTGTTCGTGCGCATCCGGTCCGCGTAGCGACGCACTATCCCGTCGCCCGAACCTCTGAGAACGTCGCCCCCGAAGAGCCGACCGACCCCGCAGGCGACCATCGCCGAAGCGTTTGAGCCGACGACCGTCAGCGCGACGCCGAGCACCGGCCCGAAGACGAACCCGGCGGCCACCGTCAAGAGCGTCGCCGGAAACAGGACGAGCGGACGAACGACGTATACCCCCAGAAAGACCACCGCCCCGAGCGGGTTCTCCGAGAGGAATACCGCAAGAGCCCGCACCGCGTCGAGCGGCGTCAGGCCTGAACGCCAGGCGTAGACCTGATACAAGACGAGCAGGACGACCCAGAACCCGACCGCAACGAACCTGCTGCCATTCCTTCGCACCATTATCGCCTGAGGCCTCTACGGGTTGAGATTAGTGCCAGCGCGACGAGCGCATGCTCCGCGACCGCGACCGCCAAGCCGTGTCGCTCTGACTCCCGGTACGAAACGAGGCTTACGAAACGCCAGCCCGTGAACGGCCAGAACTGCGGTCTTGCATCAGAAGAATGTGTCAGGAGATCCACTACGAGGTGTCCGGTCCAGCCGAGCAGAAAGACCCGACCGACGCCCGAATTCCGCAAGACGAACAAAGAGACAAACACAGCGGCGAGCAGAATCGGGAAGGAGTGTAGCGCCGTGTCTGGAACCCTGAAGACGCTCCTGCCGCACACTTCGGTGTCGAAGTCTTCGCGGGTCGCAGAACGGTCCCTCGTTCGGAGCCAGGCCCATCCGGCTCCGGCGGGCAGGTCCGGAAGCGCAGCCCCCAGCGCGGCGAGCGTCGCCTCGTTCGCGGGGCAGGCCGCGAGGCGCAGGGCGGCATAGGTGAGGGCGACGTGGGAGTAAGTTCTCACGGGTTCATGTTATACGGTTTATGCTGTACGGTGGATGAGATACCGTTCCGGTGCGAGCCGCAAAAGTCTCCGGAAGAACTCCAAATAAACGCTGCTTTCGAGCAACCACTATTTTAAGCAACCACCAATACGGGAACCTCTGGTTCGGGATGTTGGCCAGGGCGCTGGCTGCGGTGCAAGCGTCGAGCATAGTGCAGAATCGAGGCGAGGAGTCGGGGATGAGAGTGCTCATAAGCGGTGCGAGCGGGATGGTCGGGGCGAAACTTTCGGAGGAGTTGAAGTCAGCGGGGCATTCCGTAACCGCGCTCTCGACCTCGAAGCCGTCGTCTGCGGACACTGTTCGGTGGGATCCCTCCCGAGGGCAGGTGGATGCTTCACGGCTAGAAGGTTTCGACTCGGCGGTGCATCTGGCCGGGGAGAGCATCGTTGGTTCGAACCCCGTAACGGAGCGGTGGACGGAGCCGAAGAAGGCAAAGATAATGGACAGTCGCCGCGACGGGACGACGCTCTTCGCAAACACTCTTTCACGACTCTCCGACAAGCCTCGTGTGCTCGTGAGCGCGTCGGCGGTCGGGTACTACGGGAACCGGGGGAACGAGCTTCTGACCGAGGATAGCGAACCCGGAGACGACTTCCTCGCGAACGTCTGCAAGGTCTGGGAATCGTCGGCGGGGGCGGCGAAGGAGGCGGGCATCCGGGTCGTCCATCCCCGCATCGGGATAGTCCTGTCCAAAGCCGGCGGCGCGCTCGGCACGACGCTCCCCGTCTTCAAGCTCGGTCTCGGGGGGAAGGTAGGCTCCGGTCAGCAGTACTGGAGCTGGGTCACGCTGGATGATCTCGTAGGTTCCATTCGGCATGCCATCGAGAACGAGGCCGTCGAAGGCCCGATGAACGTCGGCGCTCCGAACCCGATGACCAACGCCGGGTTCACGAAGGTGCTGGGGGAGGTGCTCGGTCGCCCGACCCTGCTCCCGCTGCCCGCGCCCGCCGCCCGACTCATGC
>JBPCNU010000018.1:0-6389 GCA_051000975.1 Rubrobacter sp. | reverse complement strand
GGATGGGAGAGGTTACCCCCGGCTGCCTGAGAAGCCAGTTGAGCGCGATCTGGGAGAAGCTCTTGCCGGTCTCCTCCGAAACCTCCGCCATCACGTCGAGGGTGCGCCAGTTGCCTTCCACGGCGCGTCGGTGCCAGGCCTCTTCAAGCTCGTCCGTGGCACCGGCGATCCGTGAATCTTCGGGCGGCTTCTCGCCCTGGCGGTACTTTCCGGAGAGAAACCCGCCGCCCAGAGGCCCCCACGGCATCACGCCGACGCCCTCCTCGATACAGGCTGGCAGGATCTCCCGCTCCAGGTTTCGCTCCACCAGCGAGTACTGGGGCTGCAAGGAGACGAACCGCTCGTAGCCTTTAAGCTCGCTCGTCCACAGAGCCTTCATCAGTTGCCAGGCGGCGTAGTTCGAGCAGCCGATGTAGCGAACCTTCCCCGTCCTTACGAGGTCCGTGAGGGCGGAGAGGGTCTCCTCCAGCGGCGTCGCAGCGTCCCAGAGGTGTACCTGATAGAGGTCTATGTGGTCCGTGCCCAGACGCTGGAGGCTCGCCTCACAACCGGCGATGATGTGCTTGCGGGAGAGACCGACGTCGTTCGGCCCGTCGCCCATCGGCATCCTGACCTTTGTGGCGAGTACGAGGTCTTCGCGCGCGACGCCCGAAGACTCTATAGCCCGGCCCGTGATCTCCTCCGAAAGACCGACCTCGTAGATGTCAGCGGTATCCACGAAGTTGCCGCCCGCCTCCAGAAAGCGGACGAGAAGCTCTGCCGAACCTCCCTCGTCGAGTTCCCGCCCGAACGTCATCGTACCGAGACACAACTCAGAGACCATGAGCCCCGTGTCGCCCAGCCTTCTATATCTCATCGTCCACCTTTCATACGGTCGTCCGGCCATCGTTCTCTGAAGGGTCTCCACGACAGACCCTGTAGCCCATCCGTTCGAGGTCGGCCAGAAGCCAGAGTTCGGCGGATTCCGCATCTCCCCCTACGTACTTGAGCGGAACATTCATCGCCTGTTCGTTGCCCTTCCCACCAAAGACGAGACCGATGTATTCCTCGTGGCGAGTTACGGTGGCTTCGGGGTAGTTCCCTACTTTCGGAAGTCCCATGAGGCGCATGGGATGATGCTAGCACGGCGCTGGTAGAATCTCTGCCAGTTCGTCGAGAGGTGATATTTCGTGTTGGAGAGATCGAGAACCACGAAGGCCAAACGGCCCTCGAACAAGACGAAGACGCGGGTCCGGGTCGTGGAGGGTGGTAAGAAACGCCTGAAATCGGACCTCCTCGCAACCGAGGAGCCTATGGAGATCCGTCTCATAATCGGCGAGTCGAGGCAGACGGTGGCGGTCACGATGCGTACGCCCGGCAACGACTTCGAGCTCGCCGCCGGGTTTCTACACGGCGAGGGTATCGTCTCCTCGAAGGACGACATAAAGAAGATAAGTTACTGCACCGACCCGGACGTCGACGCCGACCAACTCTACAACATCGTCAACGTCGAACTCCACGCCGGGATTACGGTGGACATCCGACCCCTGGAGCGGAACTTCTACACGACGAGCGCATGCGGCGTCTGCGGCAAGGCTTCCCTGGAGCAGCTGGAGCTTCGTGGTTGTCCGGTCATACCGCCTGGCCCGGAGGTCTCGGCGGAGACTATATATTCCCTGCCCGAGAAGCTGCGTGAGCGGCAATCTCTGTTCGACTCGACGGGCGGGCTGCACGCCGCCGCCTTCTTCGACGCAGAAGGGAACTTCGTTGCGCTCCGGGAAGACGTCGGGCGTCACAACGCCACGGACAAGCTCATCGGGTGGGCGCTCCTGGAAGGAAAATTACCTCTCTCGAAATACATCGTCCTGGTGAGTGGACGCTCCAGTTTCGAGATCCTCCAGAAGTGCCTGCAGGCCGGAGCCCCGATGGTCTGCGCTATCTCCGCACCGTCAAGCCTGGCGGTGGACGTGGCCAGCGAGTTCGGCATCACCCTCGTAGGCTTCCTGCGCGGCGAGAGGTTCAATGTGTACTCCGGCGAGGAGCGCATCAAGGAATAAACAGGGAGTAGGGAGAGAAAAGCAACCCTACCCCCTGTGTTTACCTGTTACCTGGTGTTCACCCCGTGAACAGCGCGGTCACGTTCAAGAGCGTACGGTAGACGCCCCAGGCAAGCGGTAGTGCCACATAAGCCCAGAACAGCAGCACGAGCACCCAGCTTGAAGACCCGCCCTGCCCGACATCATCAGTCTGTTCGTTTGTCTGTTCGCTCATCGTTCCTCCTTCCTCTCTAGGCTTCCGCCGGGCGATTCGAGCTGCGTGATGCGGAGCTTTCGCTCCCGCGCTTGCTCTTCTCAGCGCCCTCGCCGGGGTCTTCATCGCTGATGTGGAACTTCGGGTCGACGGGTTTCACGAGCAGGTTGCAGATGAACCCGATGACGAGCAACCCGGCCATAATGAACATCGTGGTGTTGTAGGCGTTTGCGGGGGCTACCCCGGCGTCTACCTGGAACTGCCGGATGTAGTTCACCAGCACCGGCCCGAGGACACCCGCCACGGCCCACGCCGTGAGCAGCCGTCCGTGAATCGCTCCGACGTACTTCGTGCCGAAGATATCCGCGAGGTAGGACGGAATCGTAGCGAAACCGCCGCCGTACATGCTCAGGATGATGCCGAAGGCCAGCACGAACAGAAACACGCTCCCGAGACCGGAGCCGAAGATCGGGATCAGCGCGTACAGCGCCGTACCAAGGCCGAAGAAGATAAAGTAAGTCGCCTTGCGTCCTATGTAGTCCGACGCGGACGACCAGATAAACCGCCCCGCCATGTTGAACAGCGAGAGTAGCCCGACGAAACCGGCCGCCGCCGCCGCTGTAATAGCTCCACCGAATGTCTCCTGGATCATCACCGAAGCCTGACCCAGAACCCCGATCCCCGCCGTAACATTGAAGCAGAGGATGACCCAGAGGAACCAGAACTGCGGCGTCTTGTGAGCATCCCTGACGTGGACGCTGTGGGTCGTGATCATGGAATTGCTCTCCGAGGGCGGCGTGTAACCCTCCGGCGCCCAGCCCTCCGGCGGGACCCGCACCACAAACGCACCGAGGCACATCGAAATGAAGTACAGAGTTCCCATCGTGATGAACGTCGGGGCGACCCCGACCGAAGCGTCCGTCGCGTAGAAATTCATCAGGCCGACCGCGAGCGGCGAACCGATCAGCGCGCCACCCCCGAAGCCCATGATCGCCATACCCGTAGCCATACCGCGCCGGTCCGGGAACCAGCGAATGAGCGTCCCGACCGGGGAAATGTACCCGAGGCCGAGGCCGATGCCGCCGAGAACCCCGTATCCGAGGTAGACGAGCCAGATCTGATGCGTCCAAACCCCGAGCGCTGAGACGAGGAAGCCCCCACCGAAACAGCAGGCCGCCGCGAACATCGTCTTGCGCGGTCCGCTGCGCTCCACCCAGCTACCGAACACCGCCGCAGAGAGCCCGAGAAAAACTATAGCTATAGAGAAAATCCAACCCAGAGTCGCGAGGCTCCAGTCCCCCTGGCCCGACTCGCTTATCCCGATGATCCGCGTCATCGGCTCGTTGAAGACGCTGAAGGCATACGCCTGACCTATACTGAGATGCACCGCCAGAGCCGCAGGCGGCACCAGCCACCGGTTGAAGCTTGGACCAGCCGTGATCCTCTCCTTGGACAAGAAACCGCTGATGACTTTCCCCCTTTCCTGAAAGTACTATCTACACTTCTCTACAAATCGCGGGAAGCATATCATCTTCGTAACAATTCGGCTCCCTCCAGTCTCCTTGAAAAGCATTTTCTGTGCAAAGTACGACTTCTGTACTTTGAAACACATTGTCTCAGACGCCCGGCCGGATAAAAAGACCAGCTTCTCGTAGCCCTCCCAGAGGTGCAAGGCTAGAATGGAGGAAAGATTGTTCGAATCATCTTCGCTACGAGGGAAGGGAGCAACCAGTGGTAGTTGCGACGGAGAAGACCCCGAAGAACGCCAACCAGGATACGGACATCCGCGAGGTGAACACGGTATGCAGCTTCTGCGGGGTCGGGTGCGGCCTGACGGTGAAGCTCGAAGACGGCGTGATCCAGAAAGTCGCCGGTTACAAGAACGCCCCGTCCAGCAAGGGCGCGGCCTGCATCAAGGGTCTTCAGGGCTGGCGCTACATGTACTCCGACCGCCGGCTCGCCAAACCGCTCATCCGCAAGGACGGCGAGCTTGTCGAGTCCTCCTGGGAGGAAGCTCTGGACCTCGTCGCGAGCAAGATGAGCGAGATCCGCTCGGAGTCCGGCGGCGATGCCTTCGGGGTCTTCTCATCCTCGCGCTCGACGAACGAGCTCAACTACCTCGCCTCCAAGTTCGCGAGGTCGGTGCTCGGCACGAACAGCATAGACTCCTGTAACCGAGCCTGACACGCCGCCAGCGTCACCGGTCTGGTGGCAGTGTTCGGTACGGGAGCGGCGACTACTTCCTACCAGGAGTTCGAAGAGGCCGACGTCATAATCTGCTGGGGCTCCAACGCGATGGAGGCCCACCCGATCATCTACAACCACATGCGCCGGGGCGTGAAGAACGGCGCGAAGATGATCGTGGTCGACCCGCGTAAGACCGACATGGCGAAACGCGCCGACATGCACCTCCCCGTCCGCATCGGCACCGACATAGCCCTCGCCAACGCGATGGCCCATGTCATCATCGAAGAGGGACTCGAGAACCGCGAGTTCATAGACCGCGCCACCGAGGACTTCGGAAAGCTCGTAGATAAGGTCAAAGACTACACCCCGGAGAGAGCCGAGGAGATAACCGGCATCCCGGCGGACGACATCCGAGAGTTCGCCCGCCTCTACGCGACAAACGAGAAGGCGACGCTGAACTGAACGCTCGGCATCACCGAGTTCCACAACGGCCTCGACCGGGTCTTCGCGCTCATAAACCTCGGCCTCCTCACGGGCCACGTCGGGAAGTACGGCTCCGGCCTGAACCCACTGCGCGGCCAGAACAACGTGCAGGGCGGCGGAGATATGGGCGCGCTCCCGAACCGGCTCGTCGGTGGCTTCGACTGGGATGAGGAGTCCATCCAGGACGCCTTCGCCGAGGTCTGGGGCGCGCCGATACCGAGGAGCATCGGCAAGAACCAGGCCCAGCTACTCGAAGGTATGGAGTCCGGCGATGTAAGGGCGATGTACGTCATCGGAGAGAACCCGGTGCAGTCCGACGCGGACGAGAACCACTCGGAGGAGCTCTTCGCCGGGCTGGACTTCCTTGTCGTGCAGGACATCTTCCTCACGAAGACGGGGCGGCTCGCAGACGTGGTCTTTCCGGCAGCGGCGAGTTGGGCCGAGACGGACGGGACGTTCACGAACGGCGAACGGAGGGTGCAGCGCGTCCGCAAGGCCGTCGAACCGCCGGGCGAGGCCCGCGACGACATCTTCATCCTGAGGGAGGTCGCCCTGCGGATGGGTGCGCCCGAGGAGCACGGCTGGGGCTTCGAGAGCGCGGAGGAGGTCTGGGACGAGCTTCGGTCGCTCGCGCCGAACTTCGGCGGCATAACCTACGGGCGGCTGGAGGAGCACGAGGGCATCCAGTGGCCGTGCCTCGACGGTTCGGAGGCGGAGCTCTCGGACAACGACGCCCGCGAGCAGCTCACCGGCGCGGACAGCGAGGTGGACGACGAGGACTCCGACGGGGGCGGAACTGCAACGGCCGTCATAGAGAGGCCGAAGACGCTCGGGACGAAATACATGCACGCCCACCTGTGGGCCGACGAGGTGAAGAAGCGGGCCCGTTTCTTCCCGGTGGATCACGAAGGCCCGGCTGAGGCCCCGGATGAGGAGTACCCGCTGCAGCTCACGACGGGTCGCAAGCTCGCGTTTTACAACACCGGGACGATGACCCAGAACTACAAGAAGGTCAAGGACAACGAAGAGCTGCTGGAACTCCACCCGACGGACGCCGAGCGGTTCGGCATCGAGGACGAGGAGTTCGTGAAGGTCTTGTCGAGGCGAGGAACGGTGCCGAGGATAAAAGCCCGCATAACCGACCGCGTGCAGCCCGGCCTCGTCTTCACGACCTTCCACTTTCCCGACACCGCCCCTATAAACCAGCTGACCATCAACTACATAGACCCGAGGAGCGGCACCGCCGAGTTCAAGGCCTGCGCCGTGAAGGTAGAGAAGCTGTAGAAACGCTGTAGAAACGAACACAGCCACTGACTCACTTGCCGTCTCGTTTTCGGGGCGGCTTTTCCTCTGGTCTTGGTCCCTAATGAACTTTGATGACCAAGCTCGGTAATCAAGCCACCCTCAGCGCCCGAGCCAATCGGCCTTCGCCCAGCAGCCCCACATACCGCAAGAGCTCCCGGCTGCCATGGGCGAACCGGTCCAGAAAG
>JBPCNU010000017.1:0-3793 GCA_051000975.1 Rubrobacter sp. | reverse complement strand
AGATAAAGTCGGTGATGGCCGGAGAGTAGACCGCCCCGCCCGCGCACGGCCCCATGATGATGGATATCTGCGGTATCACCCCGCTCGATATTACGTTCCGGTGGAATATATCTGCGTACCCGGCGAGCGAGACCACGCCCTCCTGAATGCGTGCTCCGCCTGAGTCGTTAATGCCGATGACCGGGCATCCCGTAGATAGCGCGAGGTCCATGACCTTGCAGATCTTCTCTGCGTACACTTCCCCGAGAGATCCTCCGAAAACGGTGAAATCCTGCGAGAAAACGCAGACCTTCCGGCCGTTCACCTCGCCGTATCCGGTTATGACCCCGTCCCCGAGCGGCTGGTTCTCCTCCAGTCCGAAGTTGTACGAACGGTGCGTCCGGTAACGGTCGAGTTCCACGAAAGTTCCGGCGTCGAGGAGAGCTTCGACGCGCTCGCGGGCGGTCATCTTCCCCTTCTCGCGCTGCCGCTCGATGGCCCGCTCGGAGCCGGGGTTCGCCGCCGATTCACGCAGCCGCTTCAGGCCCTCGATCTTACCCGCCGTCGTGCCTTCCCCTAATCTCTCTTTTTGCATACGGAAATTCTAGCAGGTACGAAGCCCTCGATTCTCCCCGACGAAACACGACGAAGATACAGTCTGAACAGACTGGACATGAGTTGGAAGAGGTAGTAGCGTGGCAGTTGCAGGAGGTCAAGCAAAGGTTTGGCGAACTGGTTCAGCGGTCCTAGGGTGAGGGTCCGCAGGCGATAACGGGGATGCCTGGAAACATTGCTCTCAATCATCGTCATATTAGCTTGTCCCTGAATTCTATTTGTTGAATGACCTTCGAACTTCCGCTTGTTATCAACCATCTTCGCATCTACTTTCTGCACGTTGCAGCACTCAAGTACAGGCGGGAGACATCGTAGTAAAGGTATAATTCCGGCTGATAATCCGGGGCTTTCTACGGTGGTTTTCGGGAAGGATGTTTATGGGGAGCGGTCTTGCGTAGGATCACGGTCTCCGAGCGCGCCCGGTACGTTTTCGACAATACCGTCTCGCGGGGGCCGCTGGCCCTTGTCGAGTGTCTGTTTCTCGTCACCACGGCGATGGTGCTTCTGGGGACGCTCTTCGTCTACCTGCTGGGGCTTGCCCCGGCGGTGGATGGCCGGAGGCCGGGTTTCACGGAGACGCTCTGGCTTGACCTGATGCGAACGATAGACCCCGGCAACATCGGGGGCGACGCGGGCGGCTGGCCCTACCTGCTGACGATGCTCGTAATAACCGCCGGGGGCATCCTTATCTTCACGACGCTCATCGGGGTGGTGAACCAGGGTATAACGGACAAGGTTTCGGATCTCAGGAAGGGACGGTCGTTCGTCGTCGAGCGCGACCATACCGTGATTACTCGGCTGGTCGTCTCAGGTTTTTACGATCGTCGAAGAGCTTGCGGTCGCCAACGAGAGTCGCGGAGCGGGGGCCGTTATCGCCATCCTCGCCGACCGCGACAAGGTTGAGATGGAGGATGAAATCCGAACCCGCACGAACACGAAGAACACCCGCGTCGTATGCCGGACGGGCGTTCCGGTGGACATCCTCGACCTCGAAATAGTCAACCCGAACGCCTCACGCGCCGTCATCATCATCCCGAACGAGGAGGACGACCCGGACGCTCAGGTGATCAAGACCGTCCTCGCCCTGACGAGCAGCCCGAGTCGTCGCAAGGAGCCGTACCATATCGTCTCGCGCATCCACGACCCGGCTAACCTCGGCGTCGTGGGGATAGTCGGCGGGGACGAAGCGCAGGTTATCCTTGTGGACGAACTCATCGCCCGGATCACCGCCCAGACCTGCCGACAGTCGGGGCTCTCCATCGTATACACCGACCTCCTCGACTTCGAGGGGGACGAGATCTACTTCCTGGAGATGCCCCCCGAGCTGGCCGGAAAGACGTTCCGGGACGCGCTCTTCGCCTACAGGTCCGCGACCGTTATCGGGGTCTTCCGGGAGGATGAGCGGGTCGAGATCAACCCCCCGTCAGACACGAAGCTCTTCTCCTCGGATGCCCTTATCCTTATCGCCGAGGACGACAGCGCAATAGGTACGCCCGAAAGCCCGGAGCCGTTGCAGGAAGAGCATATCCGGCACCTGGAAGTCAACGGGCGGTCACCGGAGAGTACGCTGGTCCTCGGCTGGAACCGTCGCGTTCCGATCATGGTGCGGGAACTGGACAGCTACGTCGCGCCCGGCTCCCGCGTCCTCCTCGTCGCCGACTCGCCGGAGACCGAGAGACAGGCCCGGAGCCTGCTGGACGCCTGCTAAAACCAGAAGCTCATCTTCTGTCAGGGGCGGACCGACGACCGAAAGACCCTCGACTCGCTCGACGTGGCGTCTTACGACCACGTCGTCGTGCTCGGCTCCTCGGACGACCTCTCACCCGAAGAGGCCGATACCAGAACCCTCATGACGCTGCTGCACCTGCGGAAGATATCCGACCGCTGCGACACGCCCTTCTCGATGGTGAGCGAGATGCTCCTCGTCAGAAACCGGAAGCTCGCAGAAGTAACCCGCGCCGACGACTTCATCGTAAGCGACCGGATAGTCAGCCTGATGATGGCTCAGATCTCCGAGAACAAGCACCTCGCCGCCGTCTTCGAGGAACTCTTCCGGGCCGAAGGGTCGGAGATCTACCTCCGCCCCGCCCCGGATTATGTAGACCCGGACGCCAGCGTGAACTTCGCCACTGTAATAGAAGCCGCCCGCAGGCGCGACGAACTCGCGATAGGTTGCCGGCTCGCCGCCAACGCCCGAAACCCGGACCAGGGCGTCCACCTCAACCCGAAGAAGTCCGAAATCATCACCTTGGGGGAGAACGACCGGATTATCGTCCTCGCAGGCTCCTGACGACCCCGACTCTCCCCGTCTACTCTCTTTTCGGCAAACAATGTTAGCATCACGCTGCATATGGTGCATCATATTGAGAGGAATCGGTGGGGCATGTACCCTGGAGAGCTTGAGAACACGACGACTAGCGAAAAGGTTTCGGAGGTCGAGGAGAGTCCTGAAGAACGGGCCCGCAAGCTGGAGCTGGAGCGCATGCGAAAGCTCAAGCAAGAGGCAAAGGAGACCCGGCTCACCGAGGAGTGGGAGTCCTTTCTGGAGCGGGAGTTTCGTGAGCTGGAGTTGCGAAAGAACGGACAGCTCTCGCAGTTTCTCGGAGAGCCGCTACCGGGCGAACCGACGGAAGTCCTGCAGAAGCTCGCCCGACAGGATCAGGAGCAGGCAAAGCAGGGGCTCCTGACGCTCATGATCGGCGAGAAGACTACCTACAAGCACATAGACGACCTCACGAGAGAAGACATGCCCGCGAGGATAGCCGCCAACTCTCTGAGGACCAACTGGCTCAAGGAACGCCGCGACGGTTGGCTCGCCGACGGTGGGCGCAACTCCAACTCCGTGTAGAAGCCCGGAGCCTGCCCGTCAACACGAGCGGGGCATGACAGAGTTCACCTCGCTCCCAGAGGAAGCCGGGTCTGTGAGAGTGGTCTCGGCGGAGCCGCTCTCTCCGAGCCTCGTTACCCTACCGAACCTCGACGCCGGACGAGAAGCGAGTGCCGCCTTCAGCTCCTCATCTGGCCTCGATTACTGGGTCGTCCGGACCCGCGAGGCGGGTTGACCGGAGGAGTTCAGAGGCCGAGGGGTATGCTAGTCTCTCGCTGACGTATTCGTAGAAACGCAGAAGATGAGTAAGAGGCTGCGCGGATAAGTTCATGGGCGTCGGGGAGGTCGACTTTCCCAACGGTAGCGCACCCA
>JBPCNU010000016.1:0-13859 GCA_051000975.1 Rubrobacter sp. | reverse complement strand
TCCTCGGGGCGCGCAGGACGGATCAACTGGAGGACAATCTCGGAGCGACCGGCTGGGAACTCAACGCCGATCAGGTCACCCGCCTCTCCAAAGCGAACGCCCCGGAGAGCGTCTATCCACAGCGCATGATTGAGGGCTCCCAGAGGATCTGACCCGGGCAAACCAGACAAAGCGTGGCCTGGAGAAATGGAGAAACAAAAAGCCGGAAGGGCGGAGCTTCTCCGCCCTTCCGGTGTCTGTACGGATGTTTCCGGCTAGGCCGGGATCATGCCGTGCGGGTCGATGACGAACTTCTGGGCTGCGCCTTTGTCGAAGTCCTTGTAGCCCTGCGGCGCGTCGTCGAGGCTGATGACGGTCGCGTTCACCGCGTCGGCGATGTGGGACTTGTCGTGCAGAATGCTCATCATGAGCTGCCGGTTGTACTTCAGGACCGGGGTCTGGCCTGTGTAGAAGAAGTGGCTCTTGGCCCAGCCGAGGCCGAAGTTGACCTTGAGCGTCCCCTGCTGCGCGTCCTCGTCCGAGGCGCCGGGATCTCCGGTGACGTACAGACCCGGTATGCCGAGCTTGCCGCCCGCCCGGGTGATGGCCTGGATGGTGTTCAGCACCACCGCCGGAGCTTCCTCGCCAGCGTGGCCCGACGCCTCGAAGCCAACCGCGTCCACCGCGCAGTCAACCTCCGGGATGCCGAGGATGCCCTGGATCTGCTCCTCGATGGGCGTGCCTTCGCCGACGTTTATCGCCTCGCACCCGAAGGAGCGTGCCTGGTTTAGCCGCTGCTCGTTGAGGTCGCCGACGATGACGACCGCCGCCCCGAGAACCTGCGCCGCGTGAGCCGCTGCAAGCCCCACCGGACCGGCCCCCGCGACGTACACCGTCGAGCCGGTCGTTACGCCCGCCGTGTATGCGCCGTGATAGCCCGTCGGGAAGATGTCCGAGAGCATGGTCAGGTCGCGGATTTTTTCCAGGGCCTGATCCCGGTCGGGGAACTTCAGCAGGTTGAAGTCTGCAAACGGAATCAGGACGTACTCCGCTTGCCCGCCGAGCCAGCCACCCATGTCCACGTAGCCGTAAGCTGAACCGGCTCTTCCGGGATTGACGTTCTCACAAACGCCCGTCAGCCTCTCCCGGCAGTTGCGGCAACGACCGCACGCTATGTTGAACGGCACGGAACAGATATCGCCCTCGTTCAAAAACTGAACGTCCGAACCCTTCTCGACGATCTCACCCGTGATCTCATGCCCAAGCGTCTGACCGACCGGAGCCGTCGTCCTGCCACGCACCATGTGCTGGTCCGACCCGCAAATGTTCGTCGAGACGATCTTCAAAACGACCGCGTGAGGAGCCGCTACCGTCATCCCCGTCGCGTCCGCTACTTCCTTCGGTACTTCGAGCTTCGGGTAATCGATGTTCTCTACCGCTACTTCGCCGGGACCCTTGTAAACAACTATCCTGTTGTCCGCCATTGACGTTCCTTCCAGGTTGCACTGCATTTACGGTTCTCACGATTGAAAAACTTTTTCATACGTTGTATAAAGGTGGTGGTCGCGTCGGGAGTGCGCTGGCATTCGAGGCTATGGTCACACGAACCTCCTTTCCCGGGCATCCTCGTGGTGAGGATCTAAGGCTATCGCTTCTGCGGTGAGGGCAGACGGACGGTAGCCGGATTACGAATCATGGTGCAACGCTAGAGACTTTAGACGCAGCCTAGCGCGTGTCCTGACTATTTCTCTGACCTTCTCCTTTCCCCGGCGCCTCTGTGGACGCTCTAACAAGCAGTCTAGCAAAAATGACCGTCTTCGCCACAAAGAGTTTGCACCGGCGATCTGACACCCGATGCCCCGGGTCAGCAGCGTCACCGGAAGATTGCTTCCGGGGCGCGGCGTCTGACTCGTTGAGGGTTTACGGGATGTTTTATTGTCCGGTTAGAGTTCTTCGCCGCCTGCGGCTATGATCGCGTCCTGAACTTCTTCTGTGGTCGCGTCCTCATCCAGAGCCGCCACTGCAGCGTTGGTGCTGGTAACGTCGGCCTGTCCGACGACTATGATCGTCTCGCAGCGGATGACGCTGTCTTCGATATCCTGGCCGCCCTGACGCTCGCCCCAGTCTATTATGGCCGTGTCGACGCCGCCGCAGTCAATCTTGTCGTTCGCACCGTCGCCGGCTTCGTTGATCTCATCATTGCCGCCGCCGCCGAAGACGGTGTCAGCACCCTGGTTGACCGTGGTGCCCGTGCCCGCGCCCATGTCTATGTCGTCGTCGCCGTTGCCGCCCCGGATCTCATCGTTGCCCTGACCACCGGTGAAGGTGTCGTTGCCGTCCTCGCCTATAAGGAGGTCGCCGAAGTTCGACGGGAAGTTGTCGCCGTCGAGGACGTCGTTACCGCCGCCGCCGTTGATGAAGTCGCGTTTGTCGCCACCATCTATGAACGGGTCGCTACCGCCGTTGCCGCAGAGGAAGTCGCTACCCCCTGCAACGGGCTGCCCGGCGAAGTCCGCCTCGCCCCGGATAGTGTCCATACCACCCAGGCAGACTATGACGTCCCTATCGTTGGTCCCGACCAGCGCATCGTTCGCATTGGTCCCCGTAATGGTCGCCGCCTTACCGAAGCACGTTACGGCCCGCTAGCTCTGCGCTATCGGTGCCAACATCAATACCAGCAACGAAGCGAGCAACAGACCCACCCCGATCTGAGCAAACCTACCCTTTAGCACGTGCATATACATTCCTCTCTTACCCCGGAGAAACCTATATGTTTCTCCTATGAATACCAGCGAGGAAAAGCTCCTCATGTCGTAAAGAATCTGTCAACAAAATATTAAACATTTCCTGAAAGATAGAAAATTTCCACTTCGTTCCATAGATAAACGTGCGACATCCTCGCACCTTCACAGAAAATATACCGATTTTGCAGGTATTCCGCAGAATGTGCGGCTTTGTGCGTCCGGTGATACGAACACATTGCTAGGAGTCGATAATGCTCGTGTGTGGTCCGATCCGAGAAAGTCTCTGGAAGGAAGATATGATTATCCACCGCCGGTCAGGGTTGCCAAGAGGCGGGACGAGGCGTCCAGTAGGAGAAGCAAGGTCAGAGATGCGAAGAGCAGGGTTGCCCAGATCATGGCTCCGAGTCGAAGGCCTGTGAGTTTGATGGCGTTCGGGAGGGCCTTGCGGTTCAAGTAGATCAGGAGCGCGCAGTAGACGGACATCGCGAAGACACTCAGGGCCGCTGAGACGAGGATCAAATCCCCAGGTCCTACAGAGGTGAAGAGTAGAACGAGGCAGCCGAAGACGACCAGTCCCCAGACCGTCGCGGCGTAGATACGGCCCTCGGACCAGAACCCGGAACCCGCCAGGGGGCCAACCCTAAGGGCGTCGGCGCTCAGGCGGCTCGTATAGTCCACCAGCCCGAGATTCGCCGCCAGCAGCGCTACGGCCTCCAACCACCCAGAAAGAAGTCCCGTACCAGGGTCCGATTGTGCCGCTCAGTACCGCCCCCTGGACCAGCACGTAGTCGAAGTCCGGACCGACCTCAAGGTTAGAGAGCAATGCGTAGGCGAGCATCGAGAAGAGTAAGATGGCGATGCTCCCGACCACGAAGAAGCCGAAGAACTGCTCCCGGTTGGTGTTCTTCCACCAGGTTTGCCAAAGGGAAAGGTTCTCTTCATCCTGGGGGAATGTATATCCCGAAGAGCGTTCGGAAGCTCCTTCATCGGTTTCGGAGGACGATGGAGTCAGGCCCGGCGCGTAAGCTGCCATGCCGAAGCCCTTCTCCTGCATCCAGTTGCTTTGTGCGAGATTCAGCAAGCCGCCCGCGCCAGCGAAGGCCACGAGGCCGACGAGCGTCAGCGTTGAAAGACCCTCTGGCAGACGACCGGAAGTTTTGGCCTGCTCCAGAACCCCCAAGGGCTGGGTAACACCCGCGAGCGTTGCAGCCGGAAGTTCCTGCCAGTCCCAGAAGTTTATGCCGACGATGAGCGAGATGCCGAGGAAGAGCAGTACCGCCCCTACCTTGAAGAACTGGACCTTCTCCAGAGTCCGGTAGGCGACCGGAGAAAGGGTCAGGACGAGCCCGATCATGACCAGCGAGAGGAGCGAGATGGGCAGAACGGCCCCTTCGCCTATGTCGTAGGCCAGCGTCACCGCTGTCGCGGAGCCGACCGCCCAGGCGGGCCAGGCGTTGGCGGAGATCGCAAGGGCTACGAAGCATCAAACCCCACGGCTTCCAGAGTCTGCTGAAGCCGGTTACGGCGCTCTCGCCGGTCGCCAGTGTGTAACGCGCTACCTCCGTGTTTACGAAGAACTGGGTGAGTATCGCGACTACGGCAACCCACAGGAAGGCCGAACCAACCCGTGAGGTCAGGTAGGGCCACAGGATGAACTCGGCGGAGGCGAGGCCAACGCCTACCATTACCAGACCGGGGCCGAACATCTTGCGGATCGACAGAGGCTCAGGCATCTTCCTGCAGGTAGCGGGCGGTAAATGCTTGTCTGCAAGCGCGAAACCACCTTTACCGGGCTTCCCGCTGACGTTCCTATCGTCCAATATACCCTCCCCCAAGACGGTTCTTGATGGTAACCGAACGAACAATGCTAGAGGTTTTCTCATCAGAAAGCCACAGAAAGGTCCGCAGCGACTTCCGAAACAGCCCGCTGCGGACCTTCTCCTTCTTATCACCACCCGCTTCCCCTGATAAGTGCACAGTATCAGGGCCGAAATGCTCGGACAACGAACTCCGGCGAAAATTGGGTTAAGTTTGGTTAACGGCGGTCAGTTTTCGGAGTTTGGCCCTGAGGGTGTAATCGCCGGGTATCCGGTGTAGAACGTATTGCTTTTGGGAAAGTCTCTTGCACAAAGGCTGGCTCTCTGCTCTAGAATTAGCCGGGAGTAGAAAGACCATACATCATGGGGGTGTTCGGATGATATCCAGCAAGTCCGAGGGAAAGAAACTCTGGAAGAAGATCCGCTCACACATCGGGGTGAACCCGAAACAGTCTATAAGCCCGGCAACGAGGGACATAAGGTCGCGCATCTCGGAGAGCGGGGTCAAGAAGACCGAGAGCATCTGCCCGTTCTGCGCGGTGGGTTGCTCGACGCTCGTCTACCACCGCGACGGGCGCATCATAGACATCGAGGGGAACCCTGACTCACCGATAAACGCCGGGACGCTCTGTCCGAAGGGTTCGGCTACGTTCGGGCTGCACAATTCGCCGCACCGGGTGACGAAGGTGAAGTATCGCCGCCCGAAGTCGAAGGAGTGGGAGGAACTGGATCTTGAGGTGGCGATGGACATGATCGCCTCGCGCCTCAAGAAGTCCCGGGACGATAACTGGCAGGAAACCGACCAGAAGGGCCGCAGGGTCAGCCGCTCGCAGGCGGTCGCCTCGGTCGGTGGGGCTGCTATAGACAACGAGGAAAACTACCTCATCACCAAGCTCTTCCACACGATGGGCTTGACCCGCATCACCAACCAGGCCAGGATCTGACACTCCGCGACGGTGCCGGGTCTCGGCATCACGTTGGGCAGGGGCGGAGCGACGAGCAACTTGCAGGACTTGCAGAACGCAGACTGCATCCTGATCGAAGGCTCGAACATGGCCGAGGCACACCCGGTCGGGTTCCGGCATCCCATGATCGCGAAGGAGAAGAACGGGGCCAAGATCATCCACGTGGACCCCCGCTTTACCCGTACTTCGGCCCTCTCGGACCTCTACGCGCCCTTGCGTCCGGGGACGGACATCGCCTTCCTCGGCGGCCTTATAAACTACGTCATCCAGAACGAGCGTTACTTCGACGAGTACGTGAAAAGCTACACGAACGCCCCGACGATCATCACCGAGGACTTCTCGGATGCCGACGCAACCGGGTTGTTCAGCGGCTGGGACGAAGATTCTCAGCAGTACGATATGACGACCTGGCGATACGAGAATGACTCCCCGGAGTACGCCGCCTCGGGTGGAAGTCAGGCTCCCCTGGACGAGGATGGTGGCTCGGCGGCCGGGACTGCCTCCGACGGTGACGGCAGAAAGAGCAACGTCGCCGGGCAGGACCACGGCGGAACGTCCGGTGCCGACCTAGACTCCATCTCCTCCGACCCGACGCTCCAGCACCCGCGCTCGGTCTTCCAGATCCTCAAACGCCACTTCGAAAAGTACACCCCGGAGATGGTCGAGAGGACGTGCGGGACACCGAAAGAAGCTTTTATCAAGATCGCCGAAACCATCTGCGAGAACTCGGGCCGCGACAAAACAACCGCTCTCGTCTACTCCGTCGGCTGGACACACCACTCGACCGGGGTGCAACTCATCCGCACGGCGGCTATCCTCCAACTCCTGCTCGGAAACATTGGTCGTCCCGGTGGCGGCATCATGGCCCTGCGCGGCCACGCAACTATCCAGGGTTCCACCGATATTGCAACACTTTACGACATTCTCCCAGGCTACCTGCCGATGCCGAACGCGAACAAGCCTCACGAGACGTGGAGCGACTACGTGTCGAGTGAGACGGCTCAGACGGGCTGGTGGTCGAACTTCGGGAATTACGCGACGAGTTTGTTCAAGGCCTGGTACGGGGATGATTTCGACCCGGCGCGGGGCGACGAGGTCTTCTCGAAATTCCCGAAGATCAGCGGCGACCATTCGTACTATCCGACGATCATGGCGATGAAAGACCGCGAGGTCGAAGGGTGTTTCGTCTTCGGGCAGAACTTTGCCGTTGGCGGACCGCACGGGAAGTTGGCTCGGGAGGCGCTCAGAAGCCTCGACTGGCTCGTCGTCCTCGACGCCTACGAGATAGAGACGGCGACCTCGTGGAAGCTGGACGGCGTCGATCCGGAGGAGTGCGACACCGAGGTGTTTTTCATGCCGAGCGGCCTCGTCGGGGAGAAGGACGGCTCGTTCACGCAAACGCAGCGCATGCTCCAGTGGCATGACAAGGCCGTTGAGCCGCCGGAGGATGCCCGAAGCGACGCCTGGTTCGTGTACCATCTCGGGCGGCGCATCAAGGCACTGTACGCTACGTCGGACGATCCCAGAGACGACCTCATAAAGCATCTGACGTGGGACTATCCGCTCGAAGGCAAGCACAACGAGCCAGAGATAGAAGCTATTCTGAAGGAGATCAACGGTTACGTCGTGGCGACGGGAGAGCCGGTAGACGGGTTCGCCGATCTGACAGACGACGGGACGACGGCTTGCGGGGGTTGGATCTACTCTGGCTCCTTCGCCGGTGGCATAAACCAGACCCGCCGCCGCACCGCTCAGTCCAACAGCGAGTGGGGCTGGGCGTGGCCCGCCGACCGCCGCACTCTGTATAACCGCGCGAGCGCGGACCCGGAGGGCAAACCCTGGTCCGAGCGCAAGAAGCTCGTCTGGTGGGATGAAGAGAAGCAGACCTGGACCGGGGACGACATCCCCGATTTCGAGGCGAAGAAGCCGCCGAGCTTCAGGCCCAAGGAGGGCGCGAAGGGTATGGACGCCATCGCGGGTGACACCCCGTTCATGATGAACGAGGACGGTCGCGGCTGGCTCTTCGCCCCTGTGGGCCTGAAGGACGGGCCACTTCCGGTTCATTACGAGCCGCTCGAGTCTCCCGTCCCGAACGAGCTTCACCGGCAGCAGCGAAACCCCGGACTCAAGCTCTTCCCCGGCAGGCCGGACAACCCGTACAATTACCCGCAGGATCCGCGCTACCCGCACGTCGTTACGACGTATCGTCTCACCGAGCATCACACGACGGGCGCGATGAGCCGCTGGAACCCGTGGCTCAACGAGCTCCAGCCGGAGTTGTTCTGCGAAATATCTCCCGAGCTCGCGGGGGACGAAGGCATCGAGAACGCGGGCTGGGCGACGATCGAGACCTCGCGGGGGAAGATCCACTGCAAAGCCCTCGTCTCCGACCGAATCCCGGTCTACAAACTCGACGGACGGAGCATTCACACCATCGGTCTCCCGTACCACTTCGGACCGAACGGCCTCGTAACGGGGGATGTCGTCAACGACCTCCTGCCAGTCTCCCTGGAAGCGAACGTCTCCATCCACGAGGCCAAAGCCTTCACCGCGAACATAAAGAAAGGCCGGGTCTAGCGTGGCAGAGTCGAGGCCCCGGAGCGTCCGGAGTGATACTTACGAGTCCGAGACCAACGACCGGGAGATGATGCGCGCGGACCTCATGGCCGTCGCCCGCTGGCTCACGAACCGGGCCGACCGGAGGCGTAAACTGAAGCCGATCCGCAACGCCAAAGTGCTGAAGCCCGGCGTTTACTACAACGCCGGGACGACGATGGTCGACAGGCTATACGAGCCACAGCGGGTCGCGCTCGGCCACAGGATGTTTCGCATAACCAGAGACCCGGCCGCTAGCGCGGCGGAGGTCTGGAAAGCCGTCGGTAATCCAGACGGCGCAAACTCAGAGGGGCGAGGGGGAGCTTAGATGGCGACGGGATTCCTGACGGACACGACCGTCTGCATCGGATGCAAGGCATGCGAGGTGGCATGCAAGCAGTGGAACCAGCTCCCCGCCGACGGCTATGAGTTCACGGGAGATTCCTACGACAACACGAAGCAGCTCTCCGGCTCGACGTGGCGGCACGTCGCCTTTATAGAGAAGCCGAAGGATGAGAACCGTCACCGCAAGCTCGCCGGCGACATAGACCTCGTGGCGCTGGCGGAAGGCGTCAAGGACCAGCTACCCGGCGGCGCGGAGATAGACGGCCTCGGACGCTGGACGTTCATGAGTGACGTCTGCAAGCACTGCGTCGAGGCGCCTTGCCAGCAGGCGTGTCCGACGGGTGCGATCATTCGCAACGAATTCGACAGCGTCTACATCCAGCCCGATGTATGCAACGGCTGTGGCTACTGCGTCCCGGCCTGCCCCTACGGCGTCATAACGAGCATCCCCGAGGACGGACGCGCCTTCAAATGCACCCTCTGCTATGACCGACAGGTAGACGGACTGGAACCGGCGTGTGCGAAGGCCTGCCCGACCAACTCCATCATGTTCGGCGAGGTAGAAGAACTGGAGAAGATAGCCGAAGAGAGGGTGCAGCAGCTTCACGACCGGGGCTACCCGAACGCTTTCCTCTACGGGACACCGGAGGTTGGTGGCACGGGCGGCATCGGCGGCAACCACGCCAAGTTCATACTCATGGACGAGCCGGGGACCTACAACCTGCCCGAAGCACCGCTCCTGCCGCAGGCTACGGTCGGGAAGGCAACTCTGGCGAGTGCTGCAGCGGCCGTCGTGCTCGGGGCCGTAGTCGCGTGGGCGTTTGGGGGAGGAGAGTAGCGTGTCTGAATCCACGACTCAGCCGGATCCCTCGCGAGGTGACAGCAGGAACGGCTCCGCAAAGCCGGAGACCTCGCATCATCCGAAGACGGACGGGCAGCGCGACGACAAGGGATATTACGGGATACCGCCGATCAAGGCCTCGCACTGGGCGTGGCAGATCTACATCTACTTCTGGGTTGGGGGTATAGGGGTCGGAGCGCATCTGGCCTCCGTGATGGGACAACTCTTTGGCTGGAAGGATCTGGCGTTCTTCCGGGTCTGTCGCTACACGACGGTGGCGGCGATGGTCATATCCCCGATCATGCTCATCTGGGATCTCGGACGACCGGAGCGGTTCCTGAACATGCTCCGGATAGTCAAGCTCCGCAGCCCGATGTCCACCGGCTCGTGGGCGCTGTCCGCCTTCGGAAGCCTCACCGGAGCAGTCGCCACCAAACAGGCCGCGAACGACGGGTTGCTGGGTGAGAATATCCTCTCGAAGCTGGCGAAGCTCATCCCCGAAAGGCTCATCTCGGTGGCCGCGCTCCCGGCTGGGCTGTACGTCGGGGCGTATACGGGGATACTCCTGATCGCAACCAGCGTCCCGCTCTGGGCTAGGAACTGGCTTTTGATGGGGCCGCTCTTTCTTTCCTCCGCCGTCTCTACCGGGCTTTCGTGGGTGTCGTTCGTGCTGCACCTCGGTAACTGGGGCGAGGTGAAGACGCTGCACGCCCTCCGCAAGGCCGAGCGGGTCGTCCTCGTTATAGAGGCGGTCTTGCTAGCTGCCTCCCTGATACGCACCGGAAGGTGGGCCAGGCCGCTCTTCTCCAGGCATCTCGGGCCGCTGTTCGTGGGTGGGACTATCATCGGGGGGATCATCGTCCCCTTCGCGCTGCTCTTCGGCAAGGAGACTCGCAACAAGGGGCTCCTCTCCGGTGGGTTGGTACTCGCTGGTGGGTACATCCTGCGCTACGTAATGGTGCGCGGTGGGCGTGATTCCGCCAACGACCCGGACGAATACTTCTCGTTCACGAAGAAGGATCGAGCCGAAGTAAAAGAGGCCGAGGAGATAGAGGGTGATGCGCGATGAAGCTCGTTATGCTGGGGCCGCCGGGGGCAGGAAAGAGCACGCAGACGCGGCTGCTCTCGCGAGAACTATCTTACTTTCACGTCTCGACCGGGAACACCGTCCGGGCGCACATACAGTCCGGGACGGACTTCGGGCGTGAGGTCGAAGGCTACAACCGCCGGGGCGAGCTCGTGCCAGACGACCTCATAATCGAGATGGTCTCCCCGAACCTCGAACCTGCGGGGCGTTGGATCCTCGACGGTTTCCCCCGTACCCTGCACCAGGCCAGCACTCTCGACTCGGAGCTTGACGAAGTCGGGCTGCACGTCACGCGGGCGATCCTCCTCGAAGTCCCCGACGAGGTTCTGAAGTACAGGATCAAAGGCCGCCGCTACAGCGAGGCGACCGGCTGGACTTACCACCTCGAATTCGCCCCGCCGCCGCAGGCCGAACAGCACCTCGACCCCGGGCCGTTCGTCAAGCGTGAGGACGACGATCTCGATGGCTTTCGCAAGCAGCTCACCGCTTACCAAAAGGAGATACCTACCCTCAAAAAGCACTACGAAGACCTTGGGATCCTCACCACCATAGACGGCAATCGTCACGCAGACGACATCACCGCAGATATCCTCGACGCTCTGGGCTTCAACGACCGCGACGTAACCGAGAACGCCGTTCGCCTGAGGGGATAGGACGCTCCCGGCGTCAGCCCGCGCCTTCGAGCGTATCTTTCCCTAGAATACGGGCATGAAGAATATGATTCTCGTTGCGATCGGGGGTGGCCTCGGAGCTGCTCTGCGCTACGGAGCCGGGGTGTGGTTGGCTTCGAAGCTAGGGCCCGGGTTCCCGTGGGGGACGTTCTTCGTGAACGTTACGGGATCGTTCATCGTAGGCATCGTACTGGCTCTCGCTTCGGGCGGCGAACTCTCGGCTGAAGCGCGACTGTTTCTAGCGGTTGGTCTGATGGGCGGGTATACGACGTTCTCGTCGTACAGCTACGAGACGCTCGCCATGATCTCCTCCGGCAGCGTCTCTGCCGCCCTGATAAACGTCTTCGGGCAACTCGCCCTCGGTTTCCTCGCCGTCTACGCCGGGGTGATCGTGGGCCGTCTCTTCGGGGGGGTGTGAGTTTTATGGAAGGTGATCGGTCTGATCGTGTAAACGAGCCGGTGAATGCTCTGCGTCTGATGGTCTACCTCGGCGATTCGGCGCGGCGCGGATGGAGGCCGACCTACCGACGGGTCGTGCAGATGCTCCACGAGGAGGATATAGCCGGAGCGACGGTATTGCACGGCATAGAAGGGTACGGTGGAGACCGCTGGATCCACACCTCGAGCGTCCTCGATCTCTCCTCTGACCTCCCCGTAATAGTCATCGCCGTCGATCGCCGCGAGAAAATAGAGGGAGTCCTCCCCAAGTTGGAGGAGCTGGTCGAGCGCGGCCTCGTCACCGTCGAAGAGGTACGCGTCGTCCTCTCTCGCCCGATAGGTTTGTAGTCGCTTCGCTCCAGCCGGTAGTTCTCTACTCGTAACCTTCGCCACTAGCTACCGACTACTGGCCGGCAACCCTATACTCCCCGTCGGTGACGGGTTCGAGCCAGTCCGTGTCGCCGCTGGAGTTCGCCGCCGGGTTAATGGCGATGTGAACCATGTGCGAGTCCGGCGCGGCCCCGTGCCAGTGTCTCTCGCCGGGGGCGAAGGTCACGGCGTCGCCGGGAGACATCTTTACGATCTGCCCGGATTCGTTGCCCGCCAGGCCGCGCCCGGTTATGACGTGGAGGATCTGACCCTCAGGGTGAGTGTGCCAGTTCGTCCTCGCGCCCGGCTCGAACGCCACCCTGAAGACCCCGGCCTCCGGCGGCTCGGCGGGCGACGGCTCCATCCAGACGTTCCCGGTGAACTGCTCCGCCGGGCCGGAGCGGCTCTTGATCTCCTTGAAAGTCTTGTGTCTCATGAAACCTCCTGAAGGCTTGCCGCCGGACGAAACCAACGGGCGCATCACTCCTTGAGTACGCCCGTAGATGATGCCATATGTCGCCGCTGCCTTGCTAGGCTAACCTTGCCTCGACACCTCCGGCTTGCAACTGATGGTGAGGTCCACGTACTGGATAGGCCGCCGGCAGCGGAGTCTCGCAGCGACCCGAAAGAACTTGTCTCGATCACCGCCCGCTGCCCACCGGAAGCCTGCCGGAGCCCGGCTGGTCTTCTCGTTTATCTGCTCTATCAGCCACCCGAAAGGCAGCCGGGATCAGGTACAGGTTCGACCCCGTTCGGCAAGAACTCGGCCCTTCTTTCTACACCGCCGCCTGGCAGAACCGATTTGCTCGCTCGGCCTGCTTTGCTCCGGTTTTGCCCTTGGCTGCGTCCTCTCCGAGTATCCTCTCCAGCCTGTCCGGGAAGTTCGTAAACATGCCGTCCACTCCGGCTGCGAGGAGAGTTTTCATCTCCTTCGAATCGTTGACCGTATACGGATGAACGTCGAGGCAACGGTCATGAGCCGCTTCGGTTAGCAACGAGTCCACGTCATTTTTCGATGGGCCGACTCCGACGGCGTAGGTCGCCGCCACGTCGAGTTGCGCTTCGACGGTCTGGGAAGTATTACCCGCGTCGCTGTAGAGCTGGATCAGGGGCAGGTCGGAGTTCATCGCGCTTATCTTCTGCAGGCTCGCCGGGCTGAAGGACTGGATCAAGACCTGCCACCTATTCTCAGAGGGTTTCGTAAGACGGTATTTGTCCATGAGGCGCAGAAGCTCTTCTTCCATTCCGGGCGCAGCCTCCGGCGACTTTGTCTCGATGTAGTAGTTGACGCTCTTTCGGTACTTTCTGAAGACCTCTTCGAGCGTCGGGATTTTCAGACCGACGTAGGAGTCCTTCGCGTACTCGGGGTAGGTCTCGTTGAACCAGCTCCCCACGTCGCAGGTCTTGAGCTGAGCCAGCGTTTTCTCTATAACGAGGCCGGAGCAGTTCTCAGCCGGGCCTCGCGCCGTCCGGTCGAGCGTCTCGTCGTGGAGGACGACGAGGACGCCGTCTTTGGTTAGCTGCAAGTCCTGCTCGATGTAGTCCGCACCCATGTCGAGGGCGAGATCATAGGCTGGGATAGTGTGTTCCGGGGCGTAGCCGGAGGCTCCCCGGTGGCCGACGTTCAGCACGAGTTCGTTACCTTTCGGTAGCTTGTCTGCTTTGACGGGCTTGCCCGACCTCGCCTCCGCCGGGGCTAGCAGCGTGAGACACGCCAGAATAAGAGCAAGCAGCATAATCGACCTCAAAGCCAGTTTTTCTGCGCAGCGTTCAAATATCCTCTCTTCCCTTGAAATCTCGAACTAATCTGGAGCTCGCAGGAGCCGGGCAATCCCGGCTCCTGCGAGAGCGTTGCGATAGGCGGGTCGCACTAGGTGGCCTGGCCTGCGGGCGTCGCCGAAAGACCTGTTCCCTGTGGGCTAGCTTCTCGGGCCACGACCGGGCTGCCGGGCGCCGCCTTTTCTGCGGGCGAACGGACCCCAGATGGCGTAGGTTACCCCGCCCTCGG
>JBPCNU010000015.1:0-9697 GCA_051000975.1 Rubrobacter sp. | reverse complement strand
GCGCATCACCGTAACCCAGTATTCGAGATCCTCGAAACCTTCCGCTATGAGAATCGCGACTTTCTTGCCTTCCAGGGTCATCCAGCTTCCTCCCTTTCATCGTCGTTGGCTCTGTCCGGGATACCGGGCTCGGTCCCGGTCGCCGGGTCTTCCCGAAATTCCAGCATCTCATCTATGTATTCCTTCGCCGCCCCCCCCCCGACCTCGATGGCGCGGGCGAGCTCCGCGACGGCCTGAGAACCGCGCCCGGCCTCCACCAGCTTGCGGGCCGAGGTCAGGTGCTTCTCGTAGTCCGGGGTCGCGGGGAGGTTGGCTCCGGTTCCTCCGGCTTCGTAGTCAGAGACGAGGGCCAGGATCTCATCCCCGTAGCGAGCGGCCCGCCGCAGCCCGACGCCGGAGACCTCGCCGAGTTCGCGGGCGTCGCGGGGCTTCCTGGCGGCGATCTCTTCTAAGTGTGAGTTCCTGAAGACTACGTAGGCCGGGACGCTCTGCAGGCGGGCCTGATCCTTGCGCCACTCCTTCAGACGGTCCAGAAGAGCTCCGTCCACCGGTCCGGTCGGTCGTACGTTGGAGATCGGCGTCTCGGTGTGGCCCGAGGCGACTCGTACCGGTCCGGCCTCACCGAGGCAGACGTCGCATCCACCGCAGGGGGCGAGTTGCACGTCCTCCCCGAAGTGTCCGAGGAGATACTCCCGCCGGCAGGTCGTAAGGTTGGCGTAGGACTCCATCTGTCCGATCTGATCGTAAGCCGCCGAGTTCAGCCGCCGGAGTCGGGATGAGATCGCGTACCGCACCCCGCCGTCGAGCGACGACGATCCAACCCGGAGATCCACTACCGCCCCGCGAGGCACGACCTCAGCCGTGCCGTCCACCATCATCGAATAGACCGCCCCCTGCGCCACCGCCGGTCGAACCCCGGCTTTGCTTGCAAGCTCTGCGAGCGAGACCTCGCCGCTTCCGGGCAGAGCGGCATGCACCGATGAGATGTCTCCCGGCAGATCCCCCGGTTCCTCCTCGAGCCGACGAACATCGAGCGACTCCCAGAGGTCGTAGCCGCGAGCGAGCGCACCGGCCTCCTCCAGGGCGCGAAGTACGACCCCGGTAACATCCGGCTCCAGCCCGGCGGAGGCGGCTATCGTCTGTGCCGGGACGTTCACCCGTCCGTCGCGAGAGAGGCGGGTGAGCGCACCGAAGAGCCGCACCGCCGCGTCCTCGTCCGTGGTGGAGAGGGAGATAAGCCGCTTCCTCCGTCCGAAGTCGGCGGTTCGATCGAGAACGACGCACTCGCTCGGCGCGCCGTCGCGCCCGGCCCTTCCGGCCTCCTGGATGTAGGCCGGAAGGCTGCCCGGCACCGTCGCGTGAACGACGAACCGTACGTTCGGCTTATCCACCCCCATCCCGAAGGCGACCGTCGCCACGACGACCGGGAGCTCATCGGTCATGAAGCGTTCCTGTATGCGCGCCCGCTCGCGGGCCGGAAGCCCGGCGTGATACGGCGCAGCCTCTATCCCGAGGCGTCTGAGACCGGCGGAGATCTCCTCACACTCCTTGCGAGAGAGCGCGTAGACGATGCCCGGCGGCTCCGAGCGACGAATGGCGGCTGCGACCTCCGGCAGCCGGTCCTCCTTCTTTCTCACCCCCACGACGCGGTAGGTCAGGTTCGGGCGGTCGAAGCTCGTTACGACGACCCTGGGATCACGCATCTCCATCGAGGCGATGATGTCCTTGCGAACCTTCGGGGTCGCGGTTGCGGTTAGAGCGAGGACCGGCGGGCGTCCGAGGTCGCGGATGACGCGGGGCAGAAACAGGTAATCCGGCCTGAAGTCGTGTCCCCACTCAGAGACGCAGTGAGCCTCGTCCACCACGAAAAGCCCGACCCCGGCCCGTCGCAAGGACAGAACGAACTCCAGAGAACGCAGCCGTTCGGGGGCGACGTAGAGCATCTTGATCTCCCCCGTCCGAACACGCCGTTCTACGTCCCACCGTTCCTCCGGTGAGAGCCCGGAATTGAGCGCCGCCGCGCCCGCGACCTCGTTCTGCACGAGCGAATCTACCTGATCCTTCATCAGCGAAATGAGCGGCGAAACGATGACCGTCAGGCTCTCGCGCATGAGCGCGGGGACCTGGTAGCACAGGCTCTTCCCCCCGCCCGTCGGCATTACGGCGAGCGTGTCGCGGTCGTCGAGCACCGACCGGACGACCTCCTCCTGACCGGGCCGAAAACTGTCGAAGCCGAATATTTCCTTCAGAACGCTGTTGGGCATGCGCTAACTATAAGCCCTGAACGCTGGTCTATCTTCGGCGGCCGTGATCCCGCCCCCGAATAAGTGCTACTCATGCTGAGCGCTACTCGTTCGGCTGCTCCTGATCCTTCTCTTCGGAATTCTTTGGAACGAAACGTGGGATCGGCTTCAGACCCTGGATCTCACCGGCCTGCCGGGAGCCGCGCTGCTCGGTGGGCCGGAACTCCTTCGGGATTCCGGCCTCGGCGGCGTCCTGCAGGGCATCGAGGACGCGCATCGTGTCGTGCCGGGATTTGGTGTAGGCGAGCCGGAACCCGCCGGCCGGAATGAAGAGGGCGGGGATCACCCCCAGAAAGAACATCGGGTTCTGGATGCCGGCGAGGAAGAACATAAGGGCAAAGGTGATGCCCAGCAGAATGGCCAGGGAGGCTTGCTCGGCTCGACGGTTGGAGAGGTCGGCGATGAAGTCAACCCTGCAACGTTCTTCGTCGGCTTCCTCGACGAGGAGTTCGACACAACGAGTCTTCAGAAGTGGTCGGTCGGCGGAGAGATCGAGGGTGCGGCGCATCACGCTCCCGGAGCTTCCGGGGTCCCAGACCGAGACCCCGTCGGCCTTGTACCTGAGCTTCAGCTCCGCCTCCCGGCGCAGCAGCTCCTCGAGGTATTCGCTCGTCTGTTCGGCGGGGTGCTCGACCTCCCGGACGGCCCTGACCCTCGCCGGTCCGAGGAGCGTCCTCTGATAGCTCGGGGGGTCGGCGGCCTTTCGGTTGGATATCTCAAGAAGCGCCCGCCGGGCGTCCTCCTCCGGTATTCCCGCCGAGGCCGCGACCTGCACCACGACCTCCGAGGAGACGGTCGAGCCTTCCTGACGCAGCTTGCTCCAGCGTCTGGCGTTCAACTCCGCCGAACGCCTCAAAACAGCTTCGACCTCCGAAGGTCGGAGCCTTCGCTCCGTATCTTTCCGGCTCGTCTTCAGCATGTATTTCTTCTCTTCAGGCGGTTTCAAACAATCGCACTCTTTCATCCCTAAAGACCGATCTCACCACTCAAGGCCTCGTCGCCCCGCAGACGGTTACAGGCGCTGATCTCTCTGCGACTGAGCGGAGAGTATTCGGGGCGTATCCTTCAAGTAGGACCAGCCGGAGATCAAGGTCAGGATCACCGCAACGAACATCACCCACCAGCCGAAGCCCGCGAGGAACCCCGGCAGGAACGCCCCCGTGTTGGCGAGCAACAGAATGAAGACCGCGATGCTCTGGGCGTTCATCTTCGCTTTGCCCCAGCTGTTGGCCGCGATGACCTCCCCGCTTTCGAGGGCGACCATCCTCAGCCCCGTAACGGCGAACTCCCGGATGACCATTACGGCCGCCATCCACGAAGCCATCAGACCGAACTCGACGAGAACGAAGAAGAGCGAGACGATGAGAGCCTTGTCCGCTATAGAGTCCATGAGCTTCCCGAAGCCCGTTACCTTCCCCTGCCTGCGGGCGAATACCCCGTCGAGGTAGTCGGTCAGGAGGGCGAGCAGGTAGATGAAGAGGGCGACCATGTTGTGCCCGGGGAACGGGAGGTAGAGCGCGACCATCAGCGGGAAGATCGCCACTATACGCGCCAGCGTGAGCTGGTTCGCGAGCGTCATTCACCCTCCCTTTCGCTGTTCTTCGTGCCGCTCATTCTGTCCGTTTTCGTCCTTTTCTCCTACGCCGTTACCCTCTTGGTGGTCCCGGCCGATACTACACCGTGCAAGAACCCTGCACCTGACGCTTCGTACCTCGACCGGCCCGGACTTCTACTTTCTTCTTCTACCTTCTTCTACTACTCGTTCGTGCTGCGCACCTGCGTAACGGCTGGCTTGAGGAAGTACCCGAGCAGCCAGTCGGCGGCGATGCGGGCCTTGCTCTGCGGGCTGTTCAGTCGGACGAGGTACGCCGCCCGCCAGAAGAGATCCGCGAAGATACCGCTGAACTTGACGCCCATGACTTCGTTTACGGCGAAGTTGCTCCCGAGTTCCACAAGCTGACCTATCGGCTTGTACTCGAATTTTTCGAGCCGCGACTCGTCACCGTCAATGGTGGCGATGATGTTGCTCGCCGCGATGTAGCCCTGCTGGATAGCGGCCTGCGCGTTCGGCGGGATGGGCCGGTCGCTGCCTCCGTCCTCCTTCGAGCGGATATCCGGCACCGAGGCGCAGTCCCCGATCACCCACACGTCGTCCATGCCGTCGACCTTCAGGTACTCGTCTACCTTCACGCCGTTGCGCCCGTCGAGCGGAAGACCGAGCTCCTCGATAAGGCTGTTCGGACGCGCCCCGGCGGTCCAGATCACATTCTCCGAGCGGATCTCACCACCGTCCTTGATCTTCACCCGGTCGCTGGTGACTTCTTCGGCCATCGTGTTGCACATGACCTCGATGTTCTGGCTGTGCAGCCGGGTTCTGGCCGTCCTCTGAAGCGCGGGGTCGAGTTCCGGGAGGATCTGGGGCAGCCCTTCGACGAGGTAAACCCGCACCCGGTTCGGGTCTATGTTCGGGTAGTCGGGCGCGAGGTTCTCGTGGACGAGGGAGTGGATCTCGGTCGCGATCTCGGCCCCGGTCGCCCCCGCCCCGATGACCACGAAAGCGAGCTTGGAATCCGGCGCCTCTCCCCTGGTCAGCGAGACTTCCTCGAAACGCTCTATGACACGGTTCCTTATCTTCTCCGCGTCTGCCACGCCCCGCATGCTGAGAGCGTGCTCTTCGACGCCGGGGATGCCGAAGAAGTTGGGCTGCGCCCCGACGGAGACGATCAGCTGATCGTAAGGGAAATCTATCCCGTCCTCGGCGATGACTCTCTTGTTCTCGAAGTCCACTTCCTTGACGACCGCTCGCCGGAAGCTCGCCCCGGACCGGATGAGGGCCCGCCTGAGGGGCTGGGCGACGTTCCTTGCGTCTACGTCGCTCGATACGATACCCGGAACCATCGGCCAGAAGGTGAAGAAGTTGTCCTTCGCCAGAACCAGCGTCCCAACGTCCTCCCGGCTGCGGGTCAGCTCACAGACCTTCCGGGCCGCCGTGTAGCCCCCGAAGCCCCCCCCGATGATGAGGACTTTCTTCTCGAAGTCCCGGTAGCGCGGCTTCTCCCAGGGCGCGTAGCGCGGCGGCGGGTTCAGGGCTCTCCTCAGGGCCGCAGCCCCGAGAACCACGCCTCCCAGAGCGAGTCCCGTCTTTCCTAGCTTGCTCAATTCCAACCTCCCGGTACCGTCACGTCTACGTGTCCACCCGCTCATTCTATAGGAATAACGCCCGACCCCAAAGCCCGACGGGGCTTCTCATACCGGTCCCCGCGAATGCTCGTACAAACGGTCCCGGCGGATGTAAGATCCCCCACCCGAAGCTATCATCCCGTACATGCTCGACGAAGAACTTAGAAGGGGCGCAAAACCCCTCTACAAACCCCTCACCGCTCTGCTCGCCCGGCGACTGAGCCCAAACGGCGTTACGGCTCTCGGCCTCGGCGCCGGACTCGTCTGCCTGCTCGCGGTCGCTGCCGGGGCGAACGGTCTCGCCCTCGTCTTCTGGCTCGCGAACCGGCTCCTCGACGGCCTCGACGGTGAGGTCGCCCGCCTGCGTGGCGAGGAGTCCGAGCTAGGCTCCTACCTCGATATCGTCTGCGACTTCGTCCTCTACGGCGGCCTGCTCGTCGCGCTCGCCATCCAGCACCCGGATGCACGGCTCGCCCTCATCGTCCTCTTCCTCGCCTACTACCTGAACGGCTCGGCCTTCCTCGCCCTCTCGAGCGGCCTCGAACGCCTCAAGGCCGAACGAAAGACCGACCGCGGCCTCCACTTCCGCCGCTCGCTCACCGAAGGCTTCGAGACGCTAACCTACGGCGTCCTCGTGCTGGTCCTGCCGCAGCACGTCTCCCTCCTGACGTGGGTCTTCGCCGCGATGGTCTTCTTCTCGGCCGGACAGCGGCTTTCAGACGCTCGGCGCATGCTCGGCTAGATGGTCCGAACTCTCTAGCCTTCCAGAACGGAGAGGCGAACGGTGCGGTTCCTCGGGCCGTCGAACTCGCAGAGGAAAACCCCCTGCCAGCGTCCGAGGTCGAGGCTGCCGTCGGTGATGGTGAGGGTCTGTGACGGGCCGAAGAAGCTCGTCAGAAGGTGCGAGTCGCTGTTGCCTTCGGCGTGGTGAAAGGTAACGTCCAGAGAGTTTACGAGGGCTTCGCTCGCGGCTTTGAGGTCGCGTCTCACGTCCCGGTCGAAGTCTTCGTTGACCGTTATACCGGCGGTGGTGTGTGTCGAGGCGATGACACAGAGGCCGCTCGTCACTCCCGTCTCGCGCACCGCCTCCTTCACCTCGTCGGTGATCGAAACGAACTCATAACGCTCGCTGGTACGTACCCCGATCTCAGCCGTCCTCATCCTGCCTCCCGCTGTCGAATGTGCTTGCTGCCGAGATGCTACCAGCGAAGTCCCACGCGCCCGACAATCCCCCGAGACCTCCTAGAACCCGTTCTAGAGTCCTAACAGACTCGGCACGCGCGAGAAGTCCTCGACGGTTTCGTCGGCCCCTACTCCTGCGGCTCCTTCTCCGTCGTCGGCGGTGGAGTCCGAGTCGTACTTGCCCGTCTTCACCTGCACGCAGAACAGGCCTGCGGCCCTTGCCCCACCGACATCGGAGTAGAGGTCGTCTCCAACGACGGCGACCGTTCCCCGCTCGAGCCCGAGGTCTTCGAGCGCGAGGTCGAAGAACGGCTCTTCGGGCTTGCCGAAGACCGTCGCCCGCTTCCCGCTCGCGTACTCCAGCGCAGCGACGAAAGCCCCGGTATCCAGCGAGACGCCCCCCGGCCTCCGGCTCTGACGAGAGCGGTTCTTCTGCAGGGCGAAGAGTTCCGCTCCACAGGCGAGATGCCCGAAGGCCCGATCGAGGTTCTCGTAGGTGAAGTCCCCGCGCACGTCCCCGACGAGAACTGCCTCCGCAGCTCCGGCTTCGTCTGCTTCGTCTACATCGCCCGGAACGAACTCGACCCCGCCGAGGTCCACCAGTACGCTCTGGTTGACGAGAGCGTGACAGCGCATCCCCCGAAGCCTACGCGCCGCCGCGATGGTCGGGGTGAAGACCTCCCCCTCCTCGACCGGGAATCCGAGCGATTCGAGCCACCCGGCGACCTCGCTCCTCGGACGGCTGTCTATATTGGAGGTATAGCGCACCGCGATACCGGAATCCTTCAGGAGCCGCATCGCCTCGACCGCGCCGGAGAGCGGCTCATCCCCGACGGTGAGAGTACCGTTGATGTCCACGAGGATGCCTTTGATCTCCATATTCTCTCCCTGTTTTTCCTGTTCTTTCCTCGTTCTCCAGTACGGAGTTTTCCAGCGATCTATCAGGACCGGGGCGACCCCCTGTCCTTTACGAAATTCCTGGCCCCGTCCGAACAGGTTTCCGACGCGCTGGGCTTCTCTCCGGGAGCCGTATCGGCGAGTCGTTCGGTGGGGACTTCGCCGACCTCCCCCTCCACTGACCGGGGGGCAGGGCGTTGCTCCGATACAGGGTTGGGCTAGACTTCGCTCGCTTCCTTTTCTACCGCTTGCTTCGACCTCGTCCACTCGCTTGCGATGTGGGTAAGCCGGGGCCTCGCGAGGCTCAGCTCGCCGACCGACGCCGCTGTGCTCAGATCTCCCTCAGAGGGGAGCGATATCTTCTCCGGGGCTAGATTGGCCCTCCAGCCATGCCAGCTTCTCTTCAGTTCTTCGGCATCGTACCTGCGGGGCAGATATTTGTGTTCGAAATGCTCGATGCTCAGATACGGATAGTGCAGCATCACCAGGGGTCTGGGGTATATCAACCGTCCCTCGAAACCGACTCTGTGACCACCCGAAGGCTCGGCGAGCCCGACCCTCCCCGGCTGCTTTTTCCAGGCCTTGACCTGAAACGGAAAGCCCCTGGTGAAAGGATAGTAAGACCTCATGGTCTTCGCGAAGTCTTTGTGGTCGTGGTCTGGCTCCTCGCGTGTCGGAACGAAGGTGAACTCCAGGAAGTTGACCGCGTTGTACCCGAGGTCTTCGATCTCGGCAAAAGCCCCTCCCAGAGTCTGTTCGGCCTGATCAGAATAACGAAGCTCATCCATGTCCTGGTGCATGAACCACCGGCCTTCGAGCTCCCCGGCGAGTTCTTCTTTCCTCTTCAATATCTTCAGCCACGGGTATACCCCGCCGGGACGAGGAAACTGCTCTATACCGCGCAGTCCCCGGCCTTCGAATGTTCTGGCGATCTCAACCGTGCGATCCGTGGACTCATTGTCTATCAGATAGAAATCCACCTCCTGCTCTACCAGGTGCCTCAGACACGTCTCTACGTAACGCTCCTCGTTGTATGAAGCGAGCAGCGCTATCGCTGGCCTATTGCTACTGCTCAAAGAACCCGACCTCCTCTCCGCAGGGTGTGCACCGTCGCACTCGTATTCGTTCGAGCAGTCGACTTGACCCGGATAGGTGAGCACCCGGAACGTCAGCGTCACCGACGCCAACACTCTACAGCACTCCGTCACTTGCCGACCAGAGGCGCACCATATATCTCTGGGCCGCAGATAGCGCAGGTATCACCGAGAGATGCGAGATCACCCGATATCGCGCAGGGGCCGGAGTGACCGTCGGGGCGCGGCCCAGTTTCGCCAGCGAGGCTTGCCGCTCCGAATGAAGCCTCTCTTTACGCACTACGGGCCAGAGCACCTCGCTTTCAGGGAGTGGAGTGTTTGATCGGGTTTCTGGGTAAAACCTCTTATTCTCGGTGTAAGCAAGCAATTCGGTCCGTGAAGCCGTCGTGGAAGGGCAGTCAGCGTAGTGCTGGTCGCGCTCTGCTCCACGACCGCCCCATCGGTTCCGGCCAGGTCGTAGGGTCGCAGTGGTATTTGAAAGTGCCGATAGAGGAGGAGACGGATGAGCCAGAGAAACAGAGGCGATGGGGAAAACGACGCCCCCAGGATAGACACGGAGTACGGAGAACGCAGCGGGACTACGGGCGGCGGGCCTGCCGGAGCGTCGGGCGGGTCGTCGCGGTCAGGCAGGGACGAGACCCGCTCGGATACCGGTGCGGCGTCCGGTCGGCGTCGTGGCCGGGAAGCTCACTCGGAGCGCGAGTCGGGACGTCGGAGCGGCGGTCGTCGCGGAAACGAAGACCAGCGCGGAACGAGCTGGGTCAGCGTCATCATCGGTTGGCTGACGGCGCTCGGGGCGAGCCTGATCCTGGCGGGCATAGTGAGCGCGGTGGTGGGCGCGATCTTCGGCGGCGGTGGAGCCACCGGGCAGGAGGTCCAGTCGGGCGGCGCTTCGGGTCTCATCGGGCTCCTGATAACCCTCCTGCTGGCGTTCCTGATCGGGGGATACGCCGCCGGACGTATGGCGGGCCGCTCCGGTCTCAAGCACGGTCTTCTCGTGCCGGTGCTGGCCCTGGTGGTCACCATAGTGCTCGCTGGCAT
>JBPCNU010000014.1:0-3759 GCA_051000975.1 Rubrobacter sp. | reverse complement strand
GATGTCAGAAGCGACCTCGCCGTTATAGACGTGGATCGGAACGACCTCCCGGCGGCGAGCTTCGCGGACGGTTCGGTTACGGTCGGACAGCTCGCGGTCGCCATCGGCAGCCCGTCGGGGTTCGAGTCGACGGTTACCTCGGGTGTGGTGAGCGGAGTCAACCGGGAACTCTCACCGGAGGTCGTAGGCGGGAATCAGCAGGACCCGTCGCTCGTCGACCTCATCCAGACGGACGCCGCCATCTCGCCGGGCAACTCCGGTGGCGCGCTCGTGAGCCGGTCGGGTGAGATCCTCGGCATCAATGTCGCCTACCTGCCACAGACCCAGTCCGGCGCGCTCGTCGAGGGCATAGGGTTCGCCATACCGGCAACGACGGCCACCTCGGTCGCGGACCAGATCATCGAAAACGGCGAGGTCACGACGGCGTACATGGGCCTCTACCCGGTGGACATTACCTCGCAGGACGCCGAGCAGTTCGGCCTGAGGGGCGTGGATACCGGCGGGGCCGGGGTCGCGGAGGTCGAGCCGGGTAGCCCGGCGGACGACGCTGGCCTCAGACCGGAGGATGTCATCACGACCATCGAGGAGGAACCGGTCGAGGGCTCCGGCGACCTCTTCGCCGCCCTCAGAAACTACCAACCGGGCGAGACGGTGAACATCACTGCCGTTCGGGACGGCCGGGAACGCGACTTCGAGGTAACGCTCGGCGAAGCCCCCGACGCCTAGAAAGCGCCAACAGAAAGGACCAATAGAAAGAACCGTACATGCCCGGCAACTGATGCAATTGGTAGAATTCGGTGCATGAGCCTCTCGCGCCGAATTCGCCTTTTTCCGGACCATACTTTCAGCGGTGTGTTCAGCGGGGTGGGGCTCTGATGGGACATTCTCACGCCGGGCATGACCACCACGATTCCGGCTCGGCGAGTCGAAGGTCGCTGGCGTTCGTACTGGCTCTGACGGCGACGTTCACCGTCGTAGAGGTTATAGGCGGTCTCCTGACGGGGAGCCTCGCGTTGCTCGCGGATGCGGGGCACATGCTCTCTGACAACCTCGCGCTCGCGATGGCGCTCGGGGCTTCGTGGCTGGCGACGCGCCCGGCGACCCCGGAGAGGAGCTTCGGGTTCCGGCGGGCCGAGATCCTCGCCGCGCTCGTAAACGGCCTGACGCTGGTCGGGGTTTCGGTCTGGATCTCCTACGAAGCCATCCGACGCTTCGCCGACCCCTCCCCCGTCCTCGGCGGCCCGATGCTGGCGGTCGCCGCGCTCGGCCTCGCCGTCAACGTCGTCGGGGCGATCGTTCTCTTCCGCTCGGTCTCCCGCTCTGGCGAGAGCCTGAACGTCGAAGGGGCCGCCCGGCACGTCTTCGCGGACGCGCTCGGTTCCGTCGGGGCGATAGCGGCGGCGATTATAATCCTCACGACTGGCTGGCGTTACGCCGACCCGCTCGTCAGCCTGGTGATAGCGCTTCTCATACTCGCAAGCTCCTGGAAGCTCCTGAAGGACTCGACGAACGTGCTGCTCGAAGCCGCGCCGCCGGGCCTCGACGCCCGGGAGATAGGCAACACGATGATCTCCGTCGCGGGCGTCTCGGAGGTCCACGATCTGCACGTCTGGACGATCACCTCCGGCTTTCCGGCTCTGGCGGCCCATGTACTCGTCCCGCCCAGCGAGGACTGCCACGAGGCGCGACGCAGCCTGGAGAAGATGCTCGTCGCGAACTACGGCATCGAACACACGACCTTGCAGGTGGATCACATCGGGGATCATGCCCCGCACGGTCTCAGGTTCCTCACGCTCTCGGCGAAACCCGACCGTGATGCAGACCACCATCATCATGCGGAGTAGCCCGGCGAAAGTGAGAAACGGGAGGAACAGAAGATTTCGGGCGGGGGTGCTCCTGGCCGCTCTGGCGGGATGCGTCCTGCTGTTCATCATTCCCAGCGTGCGTCAGGCGATGCTGGAGATGGTCTCAGCCGTCTTTCAGGGTAACGGCGCGGCGGTGCGCGATGAGATCCAGAGCTACGGTTCGTTCGGCCCGCTGGTCTCCTTCGGCCTCGCCCTCTTGCACATCATCGTCCCGTTCCCGGCGGAGATACTCGCCCTCGCCAATGGGCTGGCGTTCGGGTTCTGGGGCGGGCTCGCGCTTACGTGGGGCGGGTTCATGGCGGCGGCCCTCCTGACCTACGCGCTCGGTCGCGCTCTCGGGAGACCGTTTCTCGAGCGGTTCGTCCCAGCGAGGCACCGGGAGAGGCTCGACTCCTGGCTGGCGCGAGAAGGCTTCTTTCCGCTGCTCGTGCTCAGGCTCATCCCGCTCGTCCCGTTCAACGCCCTGTGCCTCGCCTGCGGGGTCGTCAAGATCCGGCTGTGGACGTACGCCTGGGTTACGGCCCTCGGCATCCTCCCCATAGACATAGCCCTCTCGCTAATCGGGAGTCGCCTCGGTGCAACGGAGGTCAGCGAGGCCGACCTCGGGGCGGGGTTCTGGGTCGTAACCGTCCTGCTCGTTGCGTTCGTGATTGCAGCGTGGGTGATTTCGAGGAAACTGAAAAACCGAGATACGAAGAGGAGGGTCGTCTGATGTCGAAAGAGCCGGAAGACGGCAAGCCCGGGGATACCGTCGGGGTCGTCGCGCCGCCGCCCGCGATCTTCGGGGTTCCGCTGCTCGTGAGCCTCGCGGCGAACAGGAGGCTCGCTCTGAGGCTCTTGCCGGAGCGGTTTCGAGGGCTGCGACACCTCGCGGGATGGACGCTCATCGCCGGTGGGTTCGGGTTGCTCCTCTGGTCCGGGGCGACGATGCGAGCGGCGAAGACCCCCGTCAGCCCGTACAGCCCCTCGGAGAAACTCGTAGACGGCGGCCCCTTCGCTCACTCGAGAAATCCCATCTACACCGCCATGACGCTCTTTTATTGCGGGGCGGCCCTGCTCGGCAACTCACTCCCGTCCATTATCCCGCTACCGGCGGTCATCGCTCTCATGAACCGGAGCGTGATAGAGCGCGAGGAAACGTATCTCAAGCGAAAGTTCGAGGCAGAATACGAGCGTTACACCGAGCGCGTCGGGCGGTGGTTGTGATCCCGACCCCAGGACGCGTCTTCCGGGCCGGATACGCGAAAGGCGTGTGCTAGGATCACGTAGCTTATGCAAGTATCCTCCAAAAATTCGTCCAGAAAGCGGCGTTCTGCAAAGAAACGCATGACGGTTCTGCCCGCGCTCGCGCTTGCGACGTTGATCTTCGTCGTGGATCAAACCCTCAAGCTCCTCGTGGAACGTACGATGAGCCTCAACGAGAGCATCCCCCTGATCCCGGACTTCCTGAGCCTGACTTACATCCACAACGATGGCGGCGCCTTCGGCATCCTCGGCGGCAGCCAGGCGGTGCTGCTCGCCGGGAGCCTCGTAGCGGTGGCGGTCGTGCTCTGGATGCTCGTCAGCGGCCCGCCTTCGCGCCTGACGACCATCGCCTGCGGCCTCATCCTCGGTGGAGCCGCAGGCAACCTTGCCGACCGCCTCTCTTCCGGTTACGTAACCGACTACGTACACTTCGACTTCTGGTACATCTTCAACGCCGCCGACGCCGCGATCGTCTCCGGCGTCCTGATACTCCTCATCACCGCCCTCTTCCCCGCAAGGCACTGACACTCTCTCAAAGAACTTCGTGGCAGTGGCGGCAACGCGCCTCGTAGGATTCCTCGGCCCCGACCAGGATCGTCGGCGCGGAGGCCGGGGCCGGTCTCCCGTCTATGAGCCGCTGCGACCTCGC
>JBPCNU010000013.1:0-9990 GCA_051000975.1 Rubrobacter sp. | reverse complement strand
CGCATGGAGGGCGTCCACCTGCGCGGGGGCGACGTTGCCCGGGGCGGTATCCGATGGTCCGACCGCCGCGAAGACTTCCGAACCGAAATACTCGGCCTCATGAAAGCCCAGATGGTGAAGAACGCCGTGATCATCCCCGTCGGGGCGAAGGGCGGCTTCATCGTTAAAAGACCCCCCGCGAACGCCGACCGGGAGACTATGCAGCGCGAAGTCATGCATTGTTACGAAACACTGATACGAGGCATGCTCGACCTGACGGACGACCTCGACGCTTTGGGTGAGATAGTTCCGCCCGCCGGGGTCGTGCGCCTCGACGGAGACGACCCTTATCTCGTGGTGGCGGCGGACAAGGGGACGGCGACGTTCTCGGACCTCGCGAACGGCATCTCAAAGGAGTACGGATTCTGGCTCGGAGACGCCTTCGCCTCGGGGGGTTCGGTCGGCTACGATCACAAGGCGATGGGCATTACCGCGAAGGGCGCGTGGGAATCCGTGAAGCGGCACTTCCGCGAGCTAGGCCGTGACGTGCAGAAAGAGGACTTCACCGTTGTCGGGATCGGAGACATGTCCGGCGACGTGTTCGGGAACGGAATGCTTCTCAGCCGTCATACGAAGCTCATCGGGGCGTTCAACCACCTGCACATCTTTCTCGACCCGAACCCCGATCCGGAGGCGAGCTACGCCGAGCGGGAGCGGCTCTTCACCCTGCCGCGCTCGACGACGTGGGCCGATTACGACGAGTCGCTCATCTCCGAGGGGGGCGGCGTGTTTTCGAGGTCGGCGAAGTCCGTGCCGCTCTCGTTGCAGATAAGGGAACTACTCGGTGTGGAAGCCGAGCACCTCACACCGATGGAGCTCATAAGCGCGATGCTCCGGGCCGAGATAGACCTGCTCTGGAACGGCGGCATCGGGACATACGTGAAGTCCTCCGGCGAGGCCAACTCTTCGGTCGGGGACCGGACGAACGACGCGCTCCGGGTGGACGGGTGCGACCTGCGCTGCAAGGTCGTTGGAGAGGGCGGGAACCTCGGGATGACGCAACTCGGACGCATCGAGTACGCGCTTGCCAGAAGCGGGCGGGTCTACATGGACGCGGTGGACAACTCCGCCGGGGTTGACTGCTCCGACCACGAGGTAAACATCAAGGTGCTGCTCGACTCCGTCGTTGCGAGCGGCGACATAACGGACAAACAGCGCAGCGAGCTGCTCGCCCGCATGACGGACGAAGTCGAGCGGCACGTCCTGCGCGACAACTACCTGCAGACGCAGGCCATCTCCACCGAGGCGACACAGGCCTCTCAGATGGCCGAGTTGCACGGCAGGTACATCGCGCACCTGGAGGCGTCGGGGAGCCTGGATCGCGGCCTCGAATTCCTGCCTTCGGCGGAGGAGATATCGGACAGGAAATCTCAGAGTGGCGGCCTCACGACACCGGAACTCTCCGTCGTTCTCCTGTACACGAAGCTCACCCTGTACCAGAAGCTCCTCGGCTCGGACGCCGTGGACGACGAGTATCTGGCAGATGAACTCGTCCGCTACTTCCCGGACGTACTCGGTGAGCGTTTCCGGGACGAGATGAAGGGCCATCGCCTGCGCCGGGAGATAGTCGCGACGACCGTCGTCAACAGTCTCGTCAACCGCTGCGGCACCACGTTCGCCTTCCGTATGGGAGAGGAGACGGGGGCGGAATTCTCGGATGTGGCCCGGGCCTACACCGCGACGCGGGAGGTCTTCGGGCTCCGGGAACTTTGGGAGGAGATAGAGGCCCTCGACAACGAGGTCCTGGCCCGGACGCAGGCCGAGATGTACCTCGCCTGTACAAAGGTCACCGAGCGGGCGGCGAGATGGTTCGTCAGGAACCGCCGACCGCCGCTCGACATCCGCGTCAACGTCGAGCGGTTCTCCGGGGCCATGCAGGCGTTGCGCGAAGAGCTGCCGAACCTCATGCTCGAAGGCGACGAAGAGGCGCTTCAGGGGAAAATCCGCTCGTTAACGGACGAAGGCGTGCCGGAGAGCCTCGCCCGGCGCGTCTCGCTCCTCGACTCGCTCTACTCCGTCCTCGACATCGTGGACCTCGCCGAGAAGACCAACGAAGACACCGAGACCGTCGCCTGCATCTATCTGGCTCTCGGCGACCGGATGAACCTTCGCTGGCTCCGGGAGCACATAGAGAAACTCCCCCGCGACAACCGCTGGCGCACCCTTGCGAGGGCCGCGCTAAGAGACGACCTCTACAGTTTGCAGGCCACCCTGACCGAGGAGATCATCTCCGCCATCCCCCACGGCCCGGCTCCGCAGGAACGCATCGAAGCCTGGACCGACGGGAACCGCCGCGCCGTGGACCGGGCCATCCAGGTGGTTCGGGACGTCAACCAGAACGGCGTCTACGACCTCTCGACCCTGCCCGTCATCCTGCGCGAAATCCGGAACCTCACAGGCTCGGCGACCGCGAATACCTAGACCTCTACCAGAACCGCATCCCCCTGCCCGCCGCCGGAGCAGATGGCTGCAAGCCCGCGTCCGCCGCCCCTGCGCTTGAGTTCGTAGCAGAGATGCATCAGGATACGCGCCCCGGACGCGCCTATGGGATGACCGAGGGCGACCGCCCCACCGTTGACGTTCACTATCTCCGGGTCCACGCCGAGCATCTTCGTGGAGTAAACGGCGACGCTGGCGAAAGCCTCGTTGATCTCTACCAAGTCAAGATCGTCCGCGCTCCATCCCGCTTTTTCGAGGGCTTTCTTCCCGGCGTTCCCCGGCACGGTCAGGAGGTACGGTGGCCGGTCCCCAACCTTCGCGTGGGCCACGATCCTCCCGAGGGGTTCGAGGTCGTTCTTCTTTGCATACGATTCGCTCGCAAGCACCATCGCCGCCGCGCCGTCGTTGACGCCGGGGGCGTTGCCCGCCGTTACGGAGCCGCCTTCTTCGAGCGGACGGAGTTTCTGCATCGCCTCGATGCTCGCGTCGTGGCGGATAGCTTCGTCGGTGTCCACGTAAGTGATCTGGCCCTTGCGACCCGGGATCTTCACGCCGACTATCTCCTCCGTGAGTCGCCCGGCCTCGGTGGCAACGCTTGCGCGACGGTGGCTCCGGTAGGCCCACTCGTCCTGCTCCTCGCGGGTTACACCTAGTTCCTTCGCCACCGTAGAGCCGAACGTGAGCATCTGAGCGTCCTCAAAGGAATCGTAGAGGCCATCGTGGACCATCGAGTCAACGAGCTTCGCGTCGCCCATCTTCGCGCCCCACCGGGCCTTCGGCATCAGGTACGGCGCGTTCGACATGCTCTCCATCCCGCCCGCGAGCACCACGCTGTAATCCCCGGCCCGGATCAAGGTCTCGGCGAGCGTCGCGCTTCTCAAGCCCGAAGCACAGACCTGGTTGAGCGTCTCGGTCGTCAGGGAGTACGGGAGTCCGGCGCGGATGTTTGCCTGCCGGGAGGGGATCGGACCCACCCCGGCCTGAACTACGATGCCGAAGATGGAATGCTCTATCTCACTCCCTGCGTCTTCCAGGCCGGATCTATCTATAGCCTCCCGGATAGCGATGCCACCGAGGTCAACGGCCTGCACCGGGGCGAGGCTCCCCCCGAACTTCCCGAACGGCGTCCGTGCCGCGCCCAGTATCACTGCGTTCTCCATCCAGGACCTCCCTCACTCGCCGACGAAGGCAGATTCTAACCCCGTACCCCCGCTTCCGGTCTTCAAGTAGAATGCGTGGAGGGAAAGCATGGGAAAAGGGGACGTTATGCTGAATATCGGAGACTACGAGACGACCTACGCGAACTTCAGCTGGGAGACACCGGAGAGGTTCAACTTCGGTCGCGACGTTATAGATGCGCTGCCGGCGGAGAAAGCGGCCATGATCTGGCTCGGAAGCGATGGCTCGGAACGCCGCCTGACCTTCGGAGATTTCTCTCGCCTCTCCGACAAGTTTGCCAACGTCGCTCGGGACCTCGGCGTGAAGAAAGGCGACCGGGTGATGGTGCTTATGGGGAAGATCCCCGAATGGCACGTCATCCTCACGGGCCTCCTGAAGATCGGGGCCGTGACCATCCCCTGCGCCCCGCAGCTCCGCGTGAGCGACCTTGAATTCCGGGCCTCGCACTCCGGCTCCGTCCTGCTCATCGCCGACCAGTCCGACATCGAAGAGGCCGAAACCGCCCGCCCGAACATGCCAACGGTGAAGAACTACGTCTCCCTCGGCGCGGACCGGAGCGGCTGGCACTCCTACGAAGCCCTCATGGACGCCGCCCCGGAAGACTTCACCGCCGAGGACACGGCAGCGAGCGACAACGCCTTCATGCTCTACACCTCCGGCACGACGAAGCACCCGAAGGCCGTCCTGCACGACTGCGCCTACACTCACGCCAAGCGCATGGAGGCCCGCTACTGGCTCGACCTCGAGCCCGAAGACCGGCTCTGGTGTACCAGCGGGACCGGCTGGGCCAAGAGCATCTGGAATGTCTTCCTCGGCCCCTGGAGTCTCGGCACCGAACTCTTCTTTCACGAAGGTGGCTTCGATCCCGCAGAACGACTCGGTCTACTTCAGCGATACGACATCACCGTACTGTGTCAGGCCCCGACGGAGTATCGTCTGCTCACGAAGACGAAGGAGCTCGAGGCGGCGGACTTCTCGAAATTACGGCACGTGGTGAGCGCGGGGGAGCCGCTCAACGCGGCGGTCATCGAGCGGTGGAAGGAACTTCACGGCATTACGATCTTCGACGGCTACGGTCAGACGGAGAATACGCTGCTCGTCGGCAACTTCCGGGGTGTGGACGTGCGGCCCGGTTCGATGGGGAAGCCGTCGCCGGGATGCGATATCCGGCTGGTAGACCCGGAAGGCAACGAATGCCCCGACGGTGAGACGGGCGACATCGCTCTCGCCGGCAACCCACCCGTTCTCTTCGAGGGGTACTGGGAGCAGCCCGAGGAGACGGCCTCGTGCTACCGGAACGGCTACTACCTGACGGGCGACCGGGCGTACCGCGACAGGGACGGATACCTCTGGTTCGTGGGGCGGTCGGATGACGTGATACTGTCGGCGGGGTATCGTATCGGGCCGTTCGAAGTGGAGAGCGCGCTCATCGAGCACGAAGCGGTCGTGGAGAGCGCGGTCGTCGGGGTGCCGGACGCAGACCGGGGAAGCCTGGTGAAGGCATTCGTCGTTCTGGGAGAGGCTTATTCACCGTCGGACGAGCTTGTAAAGGAGCTTCAGGATTTCTGCAAGCGTCAGACCGCGCCGTACAAGTATCCGAGGCGCATCGAGTTTGTGGAAGAGCTGCCGAAGACGACGAGCGGCAAGATACGCCGGGTAGAGTTGCGACAGGCGGAGGAACGGAAGCATTAGCTCGTGAGTGGAAATCCGGGTTCCGGCGGGGGCTTCGACGAAACGAGACCGGGCTACGAGGCCCTCGCTGCCGTGGCCGACGAGGAATTCTGTTACCTGACGACGACGGGAAGGGTAACGGGACTTCCGCACGAGATCGAGATCTGGTTCGCCCTCATCTCCGGAGAGCGCACCCTCTACCTCCTCTCCGGCGGCCGGGACCGCTCCGACTGGGTGAAGAACCTGAAGAAAGAAGCCCGCGTCATAATCCGCATTTCCAGCGAGACCATCATCGGAACCGCCCGGTTCATCGAAGGAGAGAGGGAAGATCCGACCGCCCGCGACCTGCTCGTCGAGAAGTACGAACGCAACCCGGGCGGCCTCGCCGAATGGCGCAGGGACTCGCTCCCCGTCGCGATAGACCTCGCCTAGTCCGGCCAGTTGTAGCGCGGCGTACAGCGGGCTCACGCCGCTCGCGTAGACTCCCGGTGTGAAGAGAACCGGAAAGCAGAACCTGCCCGAAAAAGTCTGTCCCGTCTGCGGCAGGTCGTTCTCCTGGCGCAAGAAGTGGGAGCGGGACTGGGGCTCGGTCGTCTACTGCTCCAGACGCTGCCGAACCGGAGCAAAGTCCGGGGGACACGCTCACGCCGAATAGACCGGACGGCGGGCTGCCAGAGGACTTCGAGGCTAAACCCCGTGAGACCCTGCGAGGTATGCGAAGACCCGAGATGCACTTCTCGGGCCGAGCGACGAGGTTCCCGCCGTACACCCAGGACCAGGCTACAGAGGGCTCCACAGTTTGTTGACTTCCTGTATTCTGTGCGTCCCGCCAACCCTTTTCGACACGCTGTGCCCGTCGGCCCGCCTGGTTTCTCCCAAGCGGCGAACATCGGGCGCAGGAGTCATCGTTCCGTCTCGGAGTTGGCACCTCTAACTGTACTCCAACTGTAGAGGCCGCTATCCGCTATCCGCTATCGGGTCTCCGGGGCTCGCAACAAGGCTGCGATTTGCGAGAGGCTCCCGGCCATCCTCGGCCCGTACCAGGTCAGGAGTTTCCCGTCTGTCAGGTGGATCCGTCCCTCCCGCGCCGCCGGAACATCGAGCGCGTAGAACTCGGTGAGATCGACCGCCGAGAACTCGTAAGGCTCGTCCGAAAGCAAAATAACCTCCGGCTGCGCCTCCTCTATCTCCACAAGCGACACCTTCGGGTAACGCATCCGTCCGGCAAAGACGTTGGCTCCTCCGCAGACCTTCAGGACATCGCTCACGTACGTGTCACCGCCCGGCGACATGTACGGACTTTTCCAGATCGGGGCGAAGACCCGTGCCGGGTTCTCCGGTGTATTTCGGCCCAGACCTTCGAGGACACGCTCGGTTCGCTCGATGCTCGACGGTTCTGCGGCCCCGACGGCCTCGGCCAGTTCCCAGAGCATCGAAACCGCCCCCGAAACCGTCTGCGGCTCCCCGACGAAGACCTCGACCCCGGCCTCCCGGAACCGTTGTACGTCCTCCTTCGTGTTCTCCTCTCGAACGGCAACTACAAGGTCCGGTTCGAGTTCCATCGCCTTCTCGAAGTCAATCTTCTTCGTGCCACCGATGATCCCGGCGCGGGGCACGAGGCGCCGCGGGAGGGTGCAGTAACGAGTTCGCCCGACGACCTTCTCCCCCACCCCGAAGACGAAGAGCGCCTCCGTCAGGGACGGGACGAGGGAGATTATCCGCTCGGGAGCCATGATTCCAGCCGGTTCTTACCGAGAAGAGGGCAGCGAAGCGGAGCGAGCGAAGGGCAAAGACAAACCAGTGGCGACCTGCTTCTACTCACTAACCGCTCCCCTTCAAACTTCGCGGTAGATCTTCTCCGAGGCGGAGATAGGGTCTATCTCCCGCCCGTAGACGCGCTCCATCAGCCCCTCGTCCTCCCGCTCCAGCCGCGCCTCCATCTCTTTTTGAAGCCGCGCCGTCGCCCACCCGACGACGAAGTCCTTAAGCGACTCGCGCCTCCGGCTCTCCATCTCCCCACTCTCTATGAGATGCTCCCGGTGTCGCTCTATCTCGGCCTTCAGTTCGGCCACGCCTTCACCATTATCGCCGCGTGTCAACACAATGGGTGGCATCCAGGGATCCGGGGTGAGTTCGTGGCCGATCTCCAGCATCTGGCGTACCTGGGTCTTCTGGTTCCCGGCCTGGGGGTGATCTGCCTTGTTCACGCAGAAGATGTCTGCGATCTCCATTACCCCCGCCTTGAGAGCCTGGACCGCGTCCCCCGAACCGGGCTGCAACGCCAGCACGACTGTCTCCGCAGCCGAAGCGACCTCCACCTCGCCCTGCCCGACCCCGACCGTTTCGTAGAGGACCACGTCGAACCCGGCGGCCTCCATCGCCATCGCCGCGAGGCGACTACCGCCCGCAAGCCCCCCAAGATGCCCCCGGCTCCCCATCGAGCGGATGAACACGCCGGGGTCGAGAAAGTGGTCCGCTAGCCGGATGCGGTCCCCGAGAATGGCGCCCTTGGAGAACGGACTGGACGGGTCGACCGAGACGATGGCGACGCGCTTCCCCTCTTCCCGGTACATCCTCACGAGCTTCGCTATTATGGAACTCTTCCCTACCCCCGGCGGCCCCGTGAACCCGATAGTTATCGCGCTTCCCGTCTTCGGGTAGACGGAGGCGATGATTTCCCTGGCGGCCGGGTCTTCGCGCTCGATCAAGGATATAACCCGCGCCAGAGCCCGCCGGTCTCCCGCCACGAGTCTCTCTGTAAGGCTTTCAGATATTTTCTCGGTCATACATCAACTATAGAACATACGAGGCCCGGAGTTGGTGAGGCTAACGCCGCCGAAGACTCACAGACGGAAGATAAAGTTATCTATAGGCTTTCTCCGATCTTCCTCGCGTCCCGCATCCCGCGCTGCTTCTCGCACGACTCGCCTAGCTTCGCCCCTCTGTCTTTTCTGTATCGTTGCCAGGCTCTATGTGATCCCGGACAGCCGCGATTTCCTTTTCGATAAGCACTCAGAATGCACGCATTCTACATCCTGCGAACGTCCTTCGCTCCGATGTAGTACCTTTTATTATACCATGAGTCATACAGAAGGTATAACAAGATGGCCAAAGTAAAGACGGCGATATCTATAGATCAGTCACTCTTCTCGGAGGCGGAGAAGCTGGCCGTAAAAATGGGAGTTTCGCGCAGCGAGTTGTTCAGTCGGGCGGTGGCGAAGCTGGTTCGGGATGAGGAGAGTTGGGAGATGCTCGCTCGCCTTGACGAGACGCATGCGGATAGTCTGGACAAAGAAGAGCGAGAATATCTGCGGCGCATGAAGGAGTATCAGGCGGCGAGGTTGAAGCGTATGGAGGAAGAAGGTGAGCTTTAGGCAGGGAGATGTTTTCTGGGTTGATCTCGGCGTGCCTCTTGGTTCCGAGCCGGGGTTCTCGAGGCCGCATGTGATCGTCCAGAACGACGTCTTCAACCAGAGCCGCATCAAAACCCTCGTAGTATGTCTTCTGACTTCAAACCTGTGTCGGGCGAACGATGTGGGAAATGTGCTGCTCGCTCCGGGTGAAGGAGGTCTGCCAGAGCAAAGCGTCGTCAACGTCTCTCAGCTTTCGACCGTAGACAAGCGGGAACTGCGAGAGTACGTTGGGACTCTATCCCCAGAATGCGTGCGCGAAGCCTTGCGCGGCATCAACCTTGTCCTCGAACCGAGGGACATTCCTAGTTAGAAGACGTGAAAAGCGGAGAGGCCGAAGCCCCTCCGTCAAGTAAATCTCTATTCGAGCTTTCTATCCTGCGAGCAGGAGGCTCTCCGGGTCTTCGATGAGTTCCTTTATCTTGACGAGGAAGGTCACGGCCTCGCGCCCGTCTATGACGCGGTGGTCGTAGGAGAGCGCGAGGTACATCATCGGGCGGACGACGACCTCACCATCCACGACGACGGGCTTCTCCTGGATCTTGTGCATCCCGAGTATCGCGACCTGTGGCATGGTGAGAATAGGGGTCGAAAGGAGCGAGCCGAAGATGCCGCCGTTCGTTATGGTGAACGTCCCGCCCGAGAGGTCGGCCAGCGAGAGCTTTCCGTCGCGCGCCTTGACCGCGAGGTCCGCGATGCCACCTTCTATCTCCGCGAACGATTTGCGGTCGGCGTCGCGCACGACCGGAACGACGAGTCCCTCCTCCGTAGAGACGGCCACGCCGATGTCGTAGTAGTGCTTGCGAACGAGTTCCGTCTCCTGAAGCTCGGCGTTCACGTCCGGGTGGGCCTTGAGCGCGGCGACGGCGGCCTTCGTGAAGAAGCTCATGAACCCGAGCCGCGCCCCGGTACGCTCGTTGAAATCATCCTTGCGCCGCCTGCGGAGGTTCATCACCGCCATCATGTCCACCTCGTTGAAGGTGGTCAGCATCGCCGCCGTCTGCTGCGACTCGACGAGCCGCTTGGCAATGGTCTGACGCCGCCGGGAGAACTTGATTCGTTCTTCCTGATCCTCCCTGCCGCTCGACGAAGGCTGCGCCTGAGGCGCGGACTTGGCAGAACTTCCGTTCTGCTCGGCGGCTTCGGACGTGGAAGACTCGGAGGACTTGTCCCTCTCGCGGATGGCCCGCTCCACGTCTTCCTTCGTCACCCGACCGCCCGCGCTTATAGAGGCGAGATCGACGTCGTATTC
>JBPCNU010000012.1:0-12420 GCA_051000975.1 Rubrobacter sp. | reverse complement strand
AGAGATACGAAAGACCCGGCCTCTACCTCGAAATCCACGCCATCGAGGATGTGTACGTCACCCTTGGTCATGCTCACGTCTCTGGCTGCGAGCTTCGGCCCCGGAGTCCGGCGCGAGGGCTGCTCTGTGATCTGCTGCTCTGTGATCGAGTGATCCTTGCCGGCTTCCTGAGCCAGCTCGTGGCGATACACGCTACGAGGTGCGGGCGGCGAGTTGCCGCTGCGACGGTCGGGTCGAGTCGAGGGCTTTCAAGAGGGCGATGACGACCAGACAGGCGACGACCGCGCTCGGCACGAGGTAGGTGGCGTTATAGGCGAACGAGTAGATGTAAGGGTTCCAGTTCTCGGGGGCATAGGAAGCGAAGAACACCACGCCGGAGACGAAGTGGCAGACGAACCGCGCGGCGACGGCGACGAGCGTCCCGATAACCGCGCCGCGAACCGTCGGGGAGAAGAACCCGGCGAGTCCGAGCGCGGCGAACGGCAGCGGATAGTCGAAGATAACCTGAACCGGATGCACGATAAACGGGCTTACGACGAGCTGGAGAATCCCGTAGACCGCCCCGGCCGTTATCCCAACGACCGGCCCCTGCCGGAGCGCGAGCAAGATGAGCGGGACCATCTCCAGGGAGATAGAACCACCGAGCGGCATCTGAAAGACTTTTATCAGGCCGAGTACGAAGGCCAGCGCGATAGCGAGCGCGGCCTCAGTGAGTACCCTGGTGTCCCTGAACGAGTTCAATGCGGCGTCCCCTTTCCCGATAGAACGGTGTTAGACGGGGACGCTTCGATGCTGCTGGTCTATCCCATAATCCCTGCGCCGGCATTATCCGGATCAGGTTCAACGGGTCGGTGTGGAATCCACACCCTCTCAGCCTCACGGCTCCCCAGATTTTGTACCCTCAGACTACTTCACAATCGGCCCAGACACAAATCGACCCGGTTCGTTGCCCCCACGAACTCTAGCTCTACGAGATTCGCGTCAGCGCAAGCACGGTGGCGGCGTCCGTGATCTCACCCTCCGAAACCTTTCTCTTCATCTCGTCCACCCCGACCTCTACGACCTCGATAAACTCCGTCGCATCGGGCCGACTCGACACCCCGATGACCGCCTCGCACCGGAAGATGTAACAGACTTCGTCCGTCCTGCCGGGCGAGGGATGCACCTTGAACAGCAACTCCATCTCCCCGGCTTCGTAGCCGGTCTCCTCGAAGAGTTCTCTGCTCGCGGCGACCTCGGGCTTCTCCCCGCAATCGACCATCCCCCCCGGCAAACTCAGCGAGAAGTCACGAAGTGGCTGCCGCCACTGCTTCACCATCACGACCTTGCCCCGACTCGTCAAGGCCAGCACGACCGCGACCTCCCGGCCCTCGAAGACCCCGTACTCTATGCGCTCTCCGTCCGGCAACTCCACCGCATCGAGGCGAAAGTCGAACCACGGGCTTCGGTACAGGTAATCTCTGCCCAACGTCCGCCACGAGCCATCGGTCATTGGCGCGAACCCGGACCAGGGCCGCGAGCAGCACAGAAAAGATGGGCCGAAGCCCCTCCGTGAAACCTATTCGCCGTAGCGTGAATGGTGGCTTCGATCTACTCGAAATCGTACTCGGCGGCCTTCGTGATGTAGCTCTCCATCTCATCGGGGACCTCGTCCTCCGGGTAGATTGCCTCGACCGGACACTCCGGCTCGCAAGCCCCGCAGTCAATGCACTCTTCGGCGTTGATCATGAAATGATCCCCAGCGTCATAGATGCAGTCAACCGGGCAAACCTCGACGCAGCTCTGATCCTTCGTACCGATGCACGGCTCTGTTATAACGTAGGTCATAGTCTCGTTGACCCTCCTCTCAGGGTGTCTTTTCGTAAACTTTCTAACGGGCTTATCCCCGTAAAATCTTTATACCAGCACCTCGCCCCGCCAAAAACGTCCCGATACCCCGCCGTTGATGCCAGTCATCACAGCCCTTGACCCCGATCATGGCCCCGTGTGATCTACATCAAATGCAGCCGTTCCTGAGAAATACTCCCATTTGCAGGGTATTTGAGGGGGCTTGCCGGGAACCATTCCTGATAAACCGAGGTATTGCCGTCAGGTTCGGGAGCGGAGTTCGGCGGGTTTGAGGATAGTGATGTTCTTGCCGGCGAGGTCGAGGATCTCCTCCTGCGCAAGCCTCGAAAGGGTGCGGGAGAGGGCTTCGCGGGAGATGCCGGTCGCTTCGGCCATCTCCTGCCGCGAGAGCGAGGGGGCGAAGACGACGCCGCGCTTGGTTACCCGGCCTTCCTCGGTTGCGAGGGCGAGGAGCAGGCGAGCGACGCGCTGGGGAGCGGAGTGAAATACGAGGTTCGAGACAAGGTCTTCGAGTTCGCGGGAGCGCGAGGCCAGGGTTTGAGAGAGTCGCATCGCGGCCTTCGGGAAGCGTTCCATGATGGTGAGGAGCTCGTTGCGGAAGACGGCGTGGAGGGTGCAGTCGGTGAGGGCGGTTGCGGCCTGAGACTGCGGGAGACCTTCGATAGCGCAGGCGAGCCCGAGCACGGAGCCACCACCGAGGACGCCGAGGATCTGGTCGCGGGGCTTCGGGCCGCCGAGCGAGCGAAAGAGCTTGACGCGGCCCTCACGCATGAAGTAGACCGCGCCGGAGGGTTCGCCCTCGCGGTACAGGGGCGTTCCAGCGCCGATCTCGATCACCTCTGAGGCGATGGACAGCGCCTGGAAGAAGTTCTCTTCGAGGCCGCCCAGCGACTCGAACTCCTTCAGACCTTCGAGCTTGGCGAGGTGTTCGACGGCGCGGCAGCGCGCACCGGGGAGCCTGGCCCAGGCCGGAACGGCGTTCTCACCGTACACGGCGCGTGGCTCCGGGTAAGTCGGTTTCTACGACCGGCGGTTTATCTCGATGCTTCTGCACAAGTCCTTTATACGCGACACCGGGGTCGTTGTCATTATCAGGATGGCTGTATATGTGATTCACACCCCACTCCCGCTTTAAAGGCGCGAGGATTTCTTGCGTTACCGGCGCCAAGCGAGGCTCCCCAGCATACCGAGTAGAGCGACGGTTGCGGAGAAGTAGAGAGCCTCGTGGACGGCGAGGATAACGGCTTCGCTCCGGGCGGCGGCCTCCGAGAGCGAGGCGGAGAGTTCATGTATGTGGTCTGGTATGCGAGCCGAGAGGATCGCCCCGCTGGCCGCAACGCCGAGAACCTGCCCGGTAATCCGCATCTGAGCTATCGTGCCCGAGGCGGTCCCGAGCCTCTGACGCGGCACGGAGCCGATGATCGCGGACTGATTCAGGCTGTTGGAGACCCCCGGACCGAACCCGATGAGCTTGCGGTATCCGATGACATCGCCGAGCCGCCCGAAAGTCAGGAGCAAGACCTCGGTCGCAAGCAAGTAGGCGTTAACGATCCACTCCACCTCCGTAACCGCCAGCCCGAAATCCCCGGCTTCGTCGGCGTCGAGACGTTGACGATGCTCATGTTTAGCGTCGCCATGAACGTCCCGACCGAGACCGCAGAGAGTATGAGCCACTTGCCTGAGACGCCACCGACGGAGTTTGTCCGCGTAACTGTACCCCCGATGCCCCGCTCGGACTGTTAAACACGGCCCCTTGCGGGAACGAAGTACGAAGACCCGAAGTCATCGCAGCAGATCGCAGCAGATCGCAGCAGATGATGGCAGATTACGGTAGACAGAAACAACTGACAAGCTGAAAGGATCCTACGATGTCAGAGAACGCAAGGCTCGCGGGCAAGGTCGCGGGCGTAACCGGAGCGAGCAAGGGACTCGGAAGGGCTCTCGCCTTCGCCTTCGCGATGGAGGGCGCAAACGTCGTCGTGAACTCCCGCAGCGAGGAGAGCGTCGGCCCCGTCGCGAAGGAGATAGCAGACGCGGGCGGCGAGGTACTCGCCGTGGCGGCTGACGTATCGAAGCCCGAGGGCGCGAAGAGGCTCGCCGACGAGACCGCAGAGCGTTTCGAGAACATTGACGTTCTGGTAAACAACGCCGGTCTGCTCGGCTCGCGGGTCCCCATCGAACAGTACCCGGACGATGAGTGGGTCGCCGTGATGGAAGCGAACGCAAACGGGGTCTTCTTCGTCGCCAAGTACGCGATACCGTACCTCGCCGAGGGCGCGTCCATCATCAACCTCGTGAGCGGGGCGAGCGTCGGGGCTCGCCCGAACTGGGGGGCGTATTCCGTCAGCAAGTTCGCCGTCGAGGGCTTCACCGGGAATCTCGCGCTGGAGCTTGAAGACCGGAACATCCGCGTCAACGCCGTTGACCCCGGCGGGATGCGAACGGAGATGCGGGCTTCGGCTTACCCCGACGAAGACCCACAGACGAAGATCACCCCCGAAGAAAATACCGCCGTCTTCCTCTACCTTGCCTCAGACGACTCCAGAGGCGTTACCGGCCAACGGTTCAAGGCCCAGGAGTTCGGCGGCAGGTAGGGTTCAGCCCCCTGCTCAGGCCTGCTCGACGAGTTCGGCCTGCACTATGAGCCGCTGGGAGTAGTCCGGCAGGGTGCAGGTCTGAAGGGTAAGGACGCTCTTGCCGTCCACCGGCTCCGTAACGGAGAGGTCGGTCGGGCTGACGGTCATCTCGCGAAAGACGCGGTAGGTGTAGTCGTTGCCCTCGGAGTCGGTGAGGGTTACTTCGTCCCCGTTCTCGAGATTGGTGAGGTCGTAGAAGGCAAGGAAGCTCTCGGAGCCGGGATATCCCAGGCGATGTCCGGCTATGTAGACGTTCGCGCCTTCTTCCCAGGGGAAGCCCGTACCCTGCAGGTGAACGGCCTTGTTGGAGTCGAGGGCTTCGGTGTCGGAGCCGGCCGCACTCGGAATTTCAGCCTCATCCACCCGTGACATCTGCGGGATGGTGAGCCGCATCGTCTGGTCTTCCGGCCCCCCGGTCGAGGCGTTGCTCTCGTTTTCGAGGGTAGGCACGTTGAACCCCGAAGCGGCTCCGCCGGTGGCCGCCGAAGACAGGCCCCCGGCCGTGAAGAAAGAGGCGATGAGCCCCGCCCCTGCGGCGACCATCACCACGCTCAGAGCCCAGGATAGAATCGTCCCGAGACCGGAACGTCTGATCCTGCCGGAAACTCCTTGAACCTGCCTCGACATTATCTCCTCGCAAAGGTTTGAATCTCTTGCATTAAACACTTGAGGGTGTAATTCTACACTACAGCCTCGACCCCGGGATTCAGGACTCGGTCGGGAGGTCTCCCCGGACGCCCCACTCGTTCCACGAGCCGTCATAGTTTGCGAGGTTCCGGTAGCCGTGCCGGTACATCGCAAAGAGCGTTACCGTCGCCGCAACCCCGCCGTTGCAATAGGCCACGACGGGTGCGTCCCGGTCCTCCGGCACCCCGGCTTCTCGCAGCTTCTCCCCGGCTTCCTCACCAGAGACGAAACCGCCGCCCGGCTTTAGGAGCGTATCGGCGTGGAGGTGCCTTGAGCCGGGGATATGCCCGGGTCTCCCCTCGCCGCGCGTTACCGCCCCAGTGTACTGCCCTGCATCGCGGGCGTCGAGGATGGTCGCATCGTTCTCTCCGGCTGCGAGGACTTCCTCCGCGTCGGACCTCCAGCCGGGACGCAGGCGCGGGGTGAAGGTCGCGGCCTCGGGTTCGGGGACTTCGGCGGTTGCGGGTCGGCCTTCACCGGTCCAGCGGCTCCAGCCGCCATCGAGGACGGAGACGAGGTCGTGACCGTAGTAGAGGAGCGCCCACCAGAGCCGGGTAGCGAACTGGCCCCCGGCGTGATCGTAGACGACGACATGCGTCCTGTCCCCGAGGCCGAGCGACTCCATCAGCCCGGCGAATCGTTCCGGTGGAGCGACCTGCGCGGGGACGAGGTCTTGCGGGTCGGTTATGTCGCTGGTCCAGTCAACGAAGACCGCGCCGGGGATGTGGGCCTCGTCGTACTCGTCTCTGGCCGCAACGTACTCGGCCTTTTGCCTGCCGTCCGGGGCGTCGGTCTTTCTTACGTAGCCCCGGATGTCCACGACGCGCACGCCGGGGTCGTCGAGGTGGCTGGCGAGCCAGTTGGTAGTCGCCAGCGGGTCGAAGCTTCTCGGGTCTTTGCTCTGATCACTCATCTCTCGCTCATCTCTCGCTCATCTTTCGCTCCTCGTTTCCTTGCTCATCGGTTCCCGGTCGAGATACTCCTCGACGAGCCGCCAGGCGTTCTCCCGGTCGTCCTTGCCGAGTCGGCCCTCTATAACCTCGTTTTCGAGGAAGGTTTTTGCGACCTTGATCCACGGCCCCGGTTCACGGTCGAAGCCTCTCATCAACTCGTTGCCGTCGAGCGGGCTTTCGAGTTTTTCGATGGCGTCTTCGGTGCGTACTTCGTCCACGCGCTCCTTGAGACTCCGCCAGGATTCTACGGCGACGTTCCGACGCCTCGGGTTTCCGCCCGTGATATCGGCGCGGGCGAGCTTCAGGAGATCGTCTACGGTAGACAGGACCCGTTCGCCTTTTGCCAGGTACGTGTCGCGGACGAAGCGTCTCACGGCGGAGTCGCTCCACGGGTCGCGGGCCATCGCGTAGCTCATCGGTCGCATGTGGTTCGAGACGAGGTGTGCGACGGCTTCGGTGTCGTCCTTCGGATAGGCGAGCCGGTTCATCGCCCGCTTCGCTATCTGCGCCCCGATGTTCTCGTGACCGTAGAAGTGGACCTGCTTCGGCATCGTCCTGCCGCCGCACTCCGGGCATTCGCCCTCGCCGGGAGTCTTCTGGATGCTCTTGTGGTCGCAGAACGTGCAGCGGTGCTCGAAGCCTAAAGTGCGCGGCTTTCCGATGTCGTGAAAGAAGGCGGCCTTTCTCAGTACGGGGTCGGCCTCAACGCTCGACACGACTAGCAGGGTGTGCTCGAAGACGTCCTTGTGATGAAATTCCTCTTCCTGCTTCACGTCCACCGTCTCCATGAACTCCGAGACGATGTAGGGCATCAGGCCGAGCCGGACGAGGGTACGAATGCCGCTCGCGACGTTCGGGCTTACGAGGATCTTCTCGAACTCCTCGCGGATGCGCTCGGCAGAGATACTTCCCAGCCAGGGGGCGTTCTCCGCAATAGCCGCTTCGAGGTCGCTCGTCATCGCGAACGGTCTGTCGTCGGTGGAGAGCGTAGTCTGGAAGCGAACGGCCCGGAGCATCCGAAGCGGGTCGTCGCGCATGCGGTCGAGCGGGACTCCCACAGCCCGTATGACACCTGTCTCGAGATCCGATCTGCCGCCGAACGGATCCCGGACTTCCCCCGTGACGGCATCCGAGGCGATGGCGTTTATGGTGAAATCCCGCCTCGCCAGGTCATCCTCAAGGGTCTCTCCGAAGGTGATCTCGGGGTGCCGACTCCCTTCGGTGTAGAGGTCGCTGCGGTAGGTCGTCACCTCCACGCCGTACTCGTCCACGAAGGCCCCGATGGTCCCGAACCGCTCCCCGACATCCCACAAACTACGAGCGCGTCGCTTCAAAAGCGGTTTGAACGCTTCAGGTCTTGCGCCGGTGGTCGCGTCTACGTCGTGCGGTTCTCCGCGACCGGAGATGTTGTCTCGGACGAAGCCACCGACGAGATACAGCTCGAAGCCCGCCTCGCGGAACTCCTCACCGAGACGGGCGAGCGGGGGCGGGACCTTTATCTTTTCGTGAGTGGTCATAGAAGAAGGATTCTATTACTTATCGTGGGCGCGACGGGAGCCGCGCGGACCTCGCCGAGGCCCGGATCAGACCGTCGCGGACTGGCGGTCGGGGAAGATGTCGAAGTAGTCGTTGAAGCCAGTTACGGAGAATATGCGGTCAACGGCCTTCGAGGGGGAGGCGAACCGGAGAGAGGCACCTCGTTTCTCAAGGGTATCCTTGCACCGGGCGAGCATCGAGAGCGCGGTCGAGTCCATGAAGTCTATCCCGCCCATATCCACCACGACGACGCTCACGTTTCCACCCTCCTGAGCGCGCTCGATGGCGTACTGTACTTTCGGAGCCGTGTGCAGGTCTACCTCGCCCCTCACGGTCACGATCGAGTACTCCTCGGCGTGTTCGTCTATGCTAACGTCGAAGTCCACAGACTACAGCCCTCTTTTCTTGAATCTCTTACTCCAGGTGCAGGTGCTGATTCATAGTGCGGTCTTACTGCCTCTGCACGTCGCGAATAATATAGCTCAAACCCGGCACTTTGCATCGAGTACACCCACCACCCTGCTGTAAGCTCGTACACAGCCCAGACCCCGGAGGCACTTCTCGCGAGTTTTCTCATGAGTTGCCCTCGCTATTACTCACCCTCCCATTACTCATTGCAGGAAGAGGAGTATTTCCGCCACGCAATGTGCGGCGTCAGCGCGAGGAGAGATCATTTCCGGTAGATAACTCTGGTAACATCCTCGCCATATGCACGATAGAGACCCGAAAATCTCCGGTAGAGGCGCAGGCAGGCCCGAACGCGTCGCCGTATTCGTAGACGGAGCGAACCTGTATCACTCCATCAAGAGCTACTACGGGGCCATCCTCGACTATGACAGGCTCCTCCGGACGGCTGTGGACGAGCGTTCGCTATTGCGGGCGACCTTCTACATAGTCGAGAAGATCGAGCGACCAGACGTGGATGAGCAGGGACAGGGTAGCTCGGCGCGCTCCTTCGTCTACAACCTCAACAAGTTCGGCTACAAAGTTCGCTCGAAGCCCCTCACGGTCTTCGAGTCTTTCTCCACGAGCGGCGAGAGAACGGTCTCCCACAAAGGCGACTGGGACGTAGGAATAGTCGTGGATATGTTCCGCCTCGCCCCGCACGCTGATACTTTCGTCCTCGTCTCCGGCGATGGCGATTACATCGAGGCGATAGACGTCTTCCAGAGCGAGTACGGCATCCGGGTCGAGGTCATAAGCGCGCTGCAATGCACCTCTCAGGCTCTGCTAGACGCCTGCGACTCCCACACCGACCTCTCCGAGATACCGAATCTCTTCAAGAATCGCCCGACCAAACCCCAGGCTCAGGACACGCTCGACGCCCCCCGACGAAACTAGCAGAAACACTTCCCCCACCATCCTGGAAACCACCGTCAGCGAGGCCGAGAGCCACGCCGGAGACATGACCCGACGAGAGAGTAGAGAGTCTCCAGACGAGAGTGCCACCGACCGCTGCGAGTCCGGTAGCCCGGTGACTATGTTGAGTGCTTCTGAGGTTTTTGAGGCAAGACTCCTCGTGAGAAAGGTGAGAAAGCCTAGAGAGATTCTCCGATAATGCGGACTTCGAGTTCGAGGTCTATATCGAGGCGGTTCTTGACGGTTTCTTTTACGGCTTCGATCATTTCGAGGGCGTCTTCGGCCTTCGCGCCTCCGAGGTTGACGAAGTAGTTGGCGTGGACGGGTGAGACCTGGATGTTACCGATAGTCTTTCCCTTGAGGCCAGCTTCTTCGATGACTCTGCCGGGGAAGTCTCCGGGCGGACGTTTGAAGGTCGAGCCGCAGCTCGGTTTGCTCGGCGCGCCGTTCATGCGCTGGGCGCGGAACTCACGAATGCGGGCCTTCATCTCCTCGGCGTCTCCGGGGTGCAAGCGGTAGCTCGCCCGCAAAACCGTCCAGTCCGGGTTCTCGTGCATCGCGCTGTGGCGGTAGGAGTGATCGAGGTCACGAGAGGTCATCCTGGCGACCTCGTGGCCCTTCAGGACTTCGGCCTGGATCATCACCTCCCGCGTTTCGCTGCCGTAGGCTCCGGCGTTCATGTAGACCGCGCCGCCGACCGTGCCGGGAATCCCCGTCGCGAACTCCATCCCGCCGAGCCCTCTGGCCGCCGCCGAGTTGGCGAGGACGGGGTAGAGAGCGCCCGCGTCGGCGGTCAGGAACGGGCCTTCGTCGTCTTCGGAGAAGGTCACGGTCTTCATGGATTTGGCGAGGCGGATGGTGAGCCCCCGAATGCCGCCGTCTTTTACGAGGACGTTCGTACCGCCACCGAGCACCGTAACGGGTACGTCGTTCTCGCGGGCGAGGTGGACGGCCTCTATCAGATCGTCGAGGGTCTTTGGTTCGAGCAGAGCGTCGGCGGGGCCGCCTATCTTCCAGGCGGTGTAGCGCGAGAGCGGTTCGTCGAACTTTGCCGCCGGGAAGAGGTAGTGTAGAGTTCCGTCATGCACAGATGAGACTATAGAGCAGGCCGGGAAGGCTTGCACGAGTTATGGAGGTCGGACGATGAAGGCGATGACGCTGGCGGCGGGTAAAGGAACCCGGCTCTTCCCCCTTACGGGTGAGGTTCCGAAGCCGATGGCCCCGGTCGTGGATCGTCCGATCATCGAGCATATCTTTGAGCTTCTGGCTCTTCACGGCATCAAGGAAGTACACGCCAACGTCTTCTACCTCGCCGACGCCCTGCTCGAAGCCTACGGCGAGAAATCCGAGTTCTCGGGGATGGAGATCAACCTCAGCCGTGAGGAGAAGCTACTCGGCACGGCGGGCGGGGTGAAACGCCTCGCCGACCGCTTCGATGAGACGTTCGTCGTCATCTCCGGTGACGCCCTGACGGACATCGACCTGACGGAGATGCTCGCCCTGCACCGGGAAAAGAACGCCCTCGCCACGATAGCCTTGAGACGAGTGAACGATACTTCAGAGTTCGGGGTAGTGGAGCTCGACGAAGATCAGAACATCCTCGGCTTTCAGGAGAAGCCCGACCCGAAGGACGCGATAAGCACCCTCGCCAACACGGGTATCTACATCTTTGAGCCGGAGGCTCTGAAGTACGTTCCGGAGGGTGAGTTCTTCGACTTCGCCGAAGACGTTTTTCCGCGATTCCTGAAGAACGGCGAGCGGTTTGTGGGCTACGAGGGGTCGTTCTACTGGTCGGACATCGGGACGCTCGCGGCGTATCGTCAGGCCCACTACGACGCGCTATCGGGGCGGGTCAAGATCCGGATCCCCGGCGAGAAGCGGGGCGAGAGCGTATGGGTCGGTGAGGATACAATGATCCACTCCTCGGTGAACTTCGCCGGGTACGTGGTGGTTGGTAGTGAGGCGGTCATCGGCCGAGACGTAACGCTCGCCGGGTACGTCACCGTCGGGCGGGACTGCTGGATCAGGAAAGGCGCGACGATCAAGAGCAGCATCCTGCTTCCGGGGGCGTCGGTCGGAGAGAATGCCTACCTGGAGGACTGCATCGTCGGACACGGCTACGACGTTCGGGCGGGTGAGATTATCCGGGGCGGCGCACTCATCCGCAACCCGAACTAGAGGCTTCGGACTCCTCTTCGCTTTTCGTTCGCTTTTCGTTCGCTTTCTGTTCGGTTTCCTACGTCGGTTTGACGAGTCGGTAGCCGAAGCCCCGAACGGTCTCTATGACGCGCGGTTTCTCGGTGTTGTCACCGAGTTTGGTACGTAGCCGCTGGACGTAGACGTTGACGGTGCGCTCGTCTATGTAGTCGTCCTGACCCCAGACCTGACGCAAGAGCGCGGAACGCTCGAAGACCCGCCCCGGCTTGCGAGCGAGGACGCAAAGCAGGTCGAACTCCCGGCGAGAGAGGCTTATCTCACGCCCGGCCTTCGTAACCTGGACTTCGTCCGGGTCTATTTCGAGATCCCCGACGAGGATCTTGCTGGAAGAATCGTCCCGGCCGGCACTCTCTTTCTTGCGGAAGATCTGCTTCACCCGCGCCACGAGCTCTCTGGGGTTCACCGGCGAACGCATGTAGTAGTCCGCCCCGAGTTCTATCCCTACTATGCGGTCCATCGTATCTTCGTCGCGGAGCAGGGCGACCGTGTACACCCCCGGCTTCTGCACCGAGGAGATGACCTGAAAGCCGCGTTCGTCCGGCAGACGATTGTCCACCACCGCGACATCGAACTCCTGACGCTCGGCCATCTGCCGGGCATGAGAACCGGTACCGGCCGGAATCACCCGCCACCCCTCACCGGCGAGCGCGCGCCTGAGGTGCAATCGCTCCTCGTCGTTCCCGATCACCAGCAAAACAGCTCCGCTCAAGACCCCGAAAAACCTCCCGTAACTCCGAAAACCACTGTTCCCAAGTATAGCCTCAACCAGAATCCCGCACGAAAGTCCTCAGGCTCTTCAGACATACGATCGATTCATCGAGACAACACCTTGAGCAAACCACCTTCGGGCGATATGATAGACAGGGTCCGAGATGAAAACTTTCGGCACGCGCTCGTAGCTCAGCTGGATAGAGCATCTGACTACGAATCAGAAGGCCGCAGGTTCGAGTCCTGCCGAGCGCACCAACGAAGTTCCTGCAAATGGCGGGGTTTAGTTTTTGCCCTGAAAAGCCGAAGTCTCATTTGACCACTTATCCATCTGAAGACCGTCTACAGAGGCAGTCAAAGACATTGACCTATATGCGATCATGGAGGGATGAAATCTTACTCAGAAGACCTCCGCAAGAAGATAGTCGTCGCCGTGGAGCGCGGCAGGTCCAACTAAGAGAGAGGTCGCCCACCTC
>JBPCNU010000011.1:0-4122 GCA_051000975.1 Rubrobacter sp. | reverse complement strand
TGGGCCGCTCGGCCTGCGACGGAGAGTTTATAATCAGGGTTCGGTTTACGAAAGCTAGGGAAGGTTTCCCAGAATGAAGTGGCTCAACGTGTACGGTCTGCCCCGACTCCCGCTCCTGCTCGCGAAGTGGGCCATGAAACTCGGGCTTCCCGGCCCGACCTGGTACAAGTGGAAGGCCGCGAGTGCGGGAACAGGCGTCATACTCGATGAGATGATCCGGGCCGCCGACGACCTCGGCTACGACGGACAAAGAGTAGGCAAGCTGGCCATGAGCCGCATCGGGGAGAAGCAGGGCTCGGACCTGCGCGAACAGCTCGGCGCGACAACGATGAAAGACACCGTGGACGTCGTCATGCTCGCCAACCGCTTCTTCGACATCGAAATAACGCTCACCGAGCAGGCCGACGGAACCTACACCATCAACGCCGACCGCTGCCCCTGGTTTGGCGGCATGGGCAAGGACGGCGTCCCCGGCTGGGACGCGAAGCCGTGCAGCGCGTTCTCGACCTACGAGAAAGCGATGGTCGAGGCCATCAACCCGAACGTCAAGCTCTCCTACACCGAGAAGCGCACCTCCGGCGGCCACACCTGCCGGGGCGTCTACAAGTACCGCGACGAAGAACTCGGCGACGGTCCGCAGGAAGGCGTGCAGCCCGAGATGGTCCAGCTCGGCAAGAAGCCGCTCCGCACCGAGGCCGAGAAGGCCCTTCAGGGGAGCGGCAAGAAGGCCGGTTAGCTTCGGTTCCCGACGCTCTTACTCGTCGTCTCCGGCGGGGAGCTTTGCTTTCGGGCGGCGCACGAAGAGCCGGGCCGCCTCCGAGAGGCAGAGGACAAAGACCAGCAGCGCAAGGGTGCCGAGGATCGGGGCCGCCGCGATCGGCAAGGCCGAGACTAACTCCAGAAAACGGTTTCCGGCCGTGGTACTCGCCTCATAGCCGCCCAGCCCGGCAGGTCCGCCCCCCGGTGCGGGCCGCAGAAACAGGATATCCAGAAGCCAGAGCATGAGCACGGTGACAAGGACTATGCCCGAGGCGATGGCTGATTGAAGCCCGACGACTCGCCACCTCCTGAGGCTGCTCCGGCCCTGAAAGGTCCGTACTATCTCGGTAGCGAGCATCAGAAACGCTGAGAGGACGAAGAACAGGCCCCCGAGCCCGATGCCCGGTATCCCGGCGTGCATCTCAGTGTCCCTTCTCGTAGACCGAAAGCGAGCGTTTCAGCAGTAGCTCTGAGACGATGGCCTTGAACATGATGGCCGAGTTGACGAGCCGAAGCACGAAGAAGGCAGGATAGCTCAGCAGGGCGCGTCCGACCTCCCCGCGCTTCGTCGCCCCGACAAGGACCGGGACCAGCACCGCCGGAGCGTCTATGACGTAGCCGATCAGGAACAGAGGGCTGACGAAGACCGCGAGCAGCGGCAGGAGCAGAAAGTACACGAGCGGCGCGAGCGCGGCATCCCAGAAAGCAACGGCGACGACGGACCTCAGATAACCGACGTGGACTATCCCCCGCCAGTGGAGCCGCAGGTTCTGCACGAACCCGTGCGACCAGCGGCTGAGCTGCTTGCGCATGAATTCGAAGTCCTGCGGCTCAAGGGGATAGCAGAGCGCCTCCGGGACGAAGCGCACCCCGTACCCGGCCTGATAGAAGGTCCAGGTCAGGTCCATGTCCTCGGCCATCGTACGCCCCGACCAGCCGCCGCACCCCCGCAGGAACTCCGTCCGGTAGGCCGAGAAGCAACCCGAGGAGATGATGGGCCTCTGAAAGTAATCCTGAACCTGCTTTATGAACGTGAAGGCGAAGAGGTACTCGATGTAGCGTCCCCGCTCCCAGAGGGTCCCGACGCGCCGAGGCAGCACGAAACCGCAGACCGCCGCCGCGTTTTCGTCTTCGGCGAGCGCCTCGAGGAGCAGTTCGAGACCATCGGGGGCGAGGATGGTGTCGGCGTCTATGGCGGCCACGAACTCCGTCCGTACGCGCCCGAGGACGAAGCTCTGCGCCCCGGCCTTCGAGCCGGTATTCTCGGGCGGACGGATGACTGTAACCCCGAGAGAGCGGGCGACCTCCCCGGTACCATCGGTCGAGCAGTCGTCTACGACTATGATCTCCTCCGGCGGCGCACTCTGTCCCTGAAGTGAGCGGATGGTGTCCGCGATGCTCTCGACCTCGTTGAAGGCCGGGACTATAACGGTCAGAGCGGTTCGCGCTCTTGAGGCGTTCTCGGTACGCGCGAGCTTCGTCGAGATCAAAGCCTTATTCTCCCCGGTGTGCTTTCAGACGTCGAGACCTTTCGAGCCGGGGTGCGGATACACCCCAGACCGTATACTTCGGCCTCTGAGCAGAGAAGCTTTAGCATCAGGGGCTTCTCATCTCTGCTCGAAGGGCCGTGCTAGACTGGTCTTTCTCTGGATCTCTTTTATCTTGCGGGAGGCTTTTCCATGCCGGACAATACGGAGCGCATCGAGATAGACACCGCTCGCGGGCAGGAGAGGGTTCCGCCCGGACAGTACCTCGTCGGGGACCGCTGGCCCGTCCTGACCTACGGCCCGACCCCGGACCCGGACCTTGCAACGTGGACTTTCTCCATGGACGGCCTCGTCGAGAATGCTTTCCGGGTTACGTGGGATGAGTGGAGGGAATTCCCGCAGGTCGAGGTGAAGGCCGACATGCACTGCGTTACCTCCTGGAGCAAACTAGACAACGTCTGGGGCGGTGTCCCGGCGAAGCATCTTCTTGAGCTTGCGAAGCCGGGGCCGGGGGCGAAGTTCTTCAGCGCGTTCTGCGAGGGTGGATACACGACGAACCTGCCCGTCTCGGAGCTCTACGAGGATGATGTCCTGTTCGCGACGCACCATAACGGAGAGCCACTCCCGGTGTCGCACGGTTATCCGATGCGGCTCGTCATCCCGCGCCTGTACGCCTGGAAGAGCGCGAAGTGGCTGCGCGGGCTGGAGTTCCTCGCCGAGGACCGCTCGGGCTTCTGGGAGGAGAACGGCTACCACGCCTACGGCGACCCCTGGAAGGAACAGCGCTACAGCTTCAGCTTCTAGCTAACCGCCGAGCGGGTACCCGTAACGTAGAAGAAGCGGGGCGGTCAGGGCGGTTACGGTGTTGAGGTCCTTCTTCGACATCTGTTTCTTCCAGCGGTCGTCGCGCTGCAGCTTGACCGAACCCGTGTCGAAGCGGTTGGGGTTGCCGCTGACAGTGTGGGTTACGCCCATCCTGACCTCGGCCTCGTCGGTGAGCGGGAGCTTCGCGTCCGACTCACCGATAAAGTCAAGAATGTTTCGGAGGCTCGTCTTCGGGTCCGAGACGAAGTCTTCGTAGCGCAGCCTGAGGTAGCTTCCGGTCTTCTTTTCGTCTCGCCAGAGGGCTTCGGTCGCGGCGTTCCAGGTAGACCAGAGAAGCGCGCTGTCGCGGGCCGATTTCTGGTGCATGAACTCGCGGTCCTGGCTGTCGGGCTGTTGTTTTTGCTTGATCCACGAATACGCCGCCGCTCGCGGGTCGCGCACGAGGTGCAGGACGCGAAGATCCACCGATGGGATCATCCCGACAGCGTAGCCGTAGGCCGGTTCTTTGGAGGAATCCACTATCACCCGGTCGCCGGTCACAGATGGGATCGTCCGGTAGAGCTTCTCCGAAGCGGAGAGGAATTCCTTCATCCGGGGCCGCAACTCGTTTCGCCCCTTCTCCGTGAGCATCTTCCCGACGTGCCGCGTCCTCGCCCCGGCGTGCATCGAGGCCATTATCTCTTGTGCTCTTGCTTCGTTCATCCCGCCGAAGGCCCGGCTGAAAACTTCGCTCCAGACAGGGCATTCCTGCAAGGTACGACCGCAGCCGCAGAGCCGATTTTCGAGGAAGGTGTGTTTCCAGACGAAGTTCATCTCCCCGGTCGAGAACAGGCCGGGAACCTGCCCGAGCGAGTTCGCCAGAATAGTGCTGCCGCTCCGCCCGAAACCGGCGATGTAAAGGACTTTGACCTTATCGTTCTTATCTACCGTTTCGACCTCAGCCATCCTGGTCTCCGCGCATACGGCGGCGGATGCTGTTCTAGGCCTTCTTTCCGGCTTTCAGGAACTCTCCGACGAACTCCCGGTCAGTCTGGGTCAGGCCGAAGAGGAG
>JBPCNU010000010.1:0-3622 GCA_051000975.1 Rubrobacter sp. | reverse complement strand
GTTCGAGGGTGGGGAAATCACCCAGCAGGCCATCGGCGCGCTGCCGAAGAACCAGCTCTCCCAGAAGCTCGGTCTTTAAGGGGAGACTCTCCGAAACAGGCCGTCGGGCGAATAGCCCGGCGGCTTTCGATTGCTTCTAGCAACAGTTACAGTTACAATCTCGTGCGGAAAAATCTGGTCGATTCCGGGAGGATAGACCGTAAGGCGACAGGAGGAAAGCTTATGAACTTCAAGCCCCTAGGTGGACGTGCACTGGTCAAGCTGGTCGAGCGGGAACAGACGACGGCCAGCGGCATCGTGCTACCGGACACCGCCAAGGAAAAGCCCCAGAGCGCCGAGATCATAGCGGTGGGCGAGGGCAAGCTCGATGACAGCGGCAAGCGCATCGCGATGGAGGTCAAGAAAGGCGACGTCATCGTCTTCGCCAAGTACTCCGGGACCGAGATCTCTCTCGACGAAACCGACTACATGATCCTCGACGCCGACGATATCCTCGGCGTCGTAGAGTCCTAGTCTACCCCCGGGAGACCGAAAAGCGGTTCACCGAACGCCGGGCGTGTATTCTGCCCGGCGTCCGGCTCTTATGGCCGGGCCGGTCTCGTTCATTCTTTGACGCATGAGAAAACTCCCGAGTAATTTGATGAGAACTGTCCGAACTGCCGCTGTCTGGTGTCCGTCAATCTGCGAGGCTTCCTAGATGCGCCCGCTACGAGGCGGAGACCGGGGGCGAGAGGTCGTTGACCTTCAGACCCGCTTGCAAGCCCTGGGCTACGAGCTCGGGGCGCGCGGCATAGATGGCGTATTACGGGAGACGACCGAGGCTGCGGTGCGTTCTTTCCAGCAGCGCGTCGGGATACTCTCCGACGGGGTCGTGGGTGGGATCACCTGGCGCGAACTCGTCGAGGCCGGGTATCACACGGGCGGGCGACTGCTCTACCTCAGGCAGCCGCCGTTCAGGGGCTCGGACGTGGCGGAGCTTCAGCGCATGCTCAACGACATTGGCTTCGACCCCGGTGCGGTGAATGGCCTCCTCGACGGACGAACGGCCCGGGCCGTTCGGGACTTCCAGAAGAACGCCGGACTACAGCCGGACGGCGTCGTGGACGGAGAAGTCTTCAAGGTACTTCGGACGTACGCGGGACAGAGCGCCGGGACGCATCAGATACCGGACAAGAACGACGGCTATTTCTCGGAAGACCTTTTCGGTGGGGTGATAGTCATAGACGCGGCTCACGGTGGCCGCGAAAGGGGCTGTATCGCTCCGAACGGGACCGCCGAGGCGGATCTCAACCTCGCTGTCGCTCAGGCTCTCTCGGAGATACTGCCGGCGAGAGAGGTTCTTCTCACCCGCGACGGCGACGAGGAAGTCTCCGCCGAAGACCGGGCGTTCCTGGCGAATACGTCGCAGGCCAGGATGGTGATAAGCCTTCACCACGCTTCTCATCCCTACCCCGAAGCCTCCGGTACGGCCTCGTTCTATTTCGAGCGGCACGGCTACCGTTCGCATCGGGGGAGGATGGCCGCAGCGTATATCCAGAGCGGGGTCAGTCGCACCCTCGGAACCTTCGACATCGGAGAGTTCGGGCGTTCCTACGACATTCTCCGCGAGACGAATATCCCCGCCGTGATGCTCGAACTCCTGCACCTCACCAACCCCGAAGACCTCGAAATAGCCTCCGACCCATACTATCCGACGGCCGCCGCCGAGGCCATCGCAGGTTCTCTGGAGCAGTACGCCGGGCGCGACGCCCGCTTCATCGCGGTCTAGACCACCGTTCTACAGGTAACTCTCCGAACGCTCCGAATGACACCCGGAGAACGGCTGGTATAATAGCCGTCGCGGTTTTCCAGGGCCGCCTCCCGAATATTTACGGGAGCCTGTAGCGTCGGGACGTAGCGCAGCCTGGTAGCGCGCCTCGTTCGGGACGAGGAGGTCGGAGGTTCGAATCCTCTCGTCCCGACTCTTTTCTTTTATCACTCTTTATTCCGGCGAGACGGCATCGAGGCCGAACTGTTCGAAGGCGTTCAGGCGTTCTACTATCGTTTCCTGGGTTAGGCGCAGGGTTCCGTTGGCATAACCGCCACCACCGAGCCTGAGATAGTCTGATCCGAAGTCCGCCCGGCGTCGGGTCTGAGCGTAGCCCCCCGACTCGTCGAGCGTGCCTTCGAACTCGATGTTGAGGTGGCCTTCGCCATTTACCTCGTCTCCGGCGGTCTCGGAGCGAAAGTCTCTCGGGGAGACGGAGAGCTCGTAGCCCGAGATGGCAGGCTCCGCGCCGACCGAATCAACGACGTATCGCATCCTGACCGGCTCCTCACCGAGACCGGGAAAAGGGGGTGATATGCCGCCGGTCCAGGTGTCGGCGGCCCGGAACGAACCCTCCGGAAGCGGCGGGAAGAGCGAGCGCACCACGTCTTCCGGTGAGACAAGCGGGGCTTGCGCGCCGAGGAAGCGCTCGCCCCGCTCATTGTCGGACGAGACCTCCGAGACGACGCCGGGCGGCGAGAAATTCACCGTGAGCGCGGCGTCCGTCAGGTCCGGCAGAGAGAGGGCCACCGCCTCACCCGAGGCGTCGGCGATCGAGGCACCGAGGTAGACGACCTCGACCTCGGCCTCACTCCGGGAGACGGGCGTTACGCGGAGGGTCGTGGTGAGCTGCGTTGCGCCGGAGAGGTCGGAGACGGGGCCGCTGAAGCGGCTCTCGGAGCTGACGCTCACGCGGTAGACGGCGGGGGAGTCCGGGGTCCAGCCGAGTTCGACGGCCTGCGGGTCCGAGGCGCAGGAGGCGAGGAGGAGGGAGGTTATGAAGGTGATGAGAACGAAGGTAAATCTTGCGGAGCGGGGTGCGCTCCGGATCACAGCCCGGCCTGCTCCGCTTCTTCCAGAAGCTCGCCCCAGTCTGAGTAGAGGCCTTCGAGCGTACCCTTCAGCTGCCGATGTTCCAGCACGACCTCGCGGGATTTCTTGCCGTCCGAGTAGAGTTCTGAGGTGGCGAGTTCTTTCTCCAGCTTACCGACGCGGCGTTCTGTAGCGTCTATTTCGCCCTCGACGGCGACGAGGCGGGTGGCGAGGATGCCCTGCTCCTTGCTCTGCCCCGGCCTTACCCGTTGTCTCGGACGTCGTCTGCCGCCGCCATTTCTGCTCGACGCCTCGTCCAGCCGGACGTGCGAACGGTAATAATCGAAGCCGCCAGGGTAGTTCGTCAGGCGTTTATTCTCGAGTTCTACGATGCGGGTTGCGATCTTCCTCAGAAAATACCGGTCGTGGGAGATGAAGAACATCGTGCCGGGATATTCCAGGAGCGCATCCTCCAACGCTTCGCGGGCGGGGATGTCGAGGTTGTTCGTCGGCTCGTCGAGGAGCAGGAGGTTCGCATCCCCGGCGACGATCTCGGCCAGAGAGAGCCTGCTGCGCTCTCCGCCGGAGAGCGCGCCGACCTTCTTGAATACGTCGCTGCCGGAGAAGAGAAACGCTCCGAGCAGATCTCGGGCGTCCGCCGGATCCAGCCCGGTCGCGTCTTGCACCCCTTCAAAAAGGGTTTTGTCGTCCAAGAGGCGGGATCACTGCTGACCCTAGTAGGCCAGCGTTCCGTTGTGGCCCCACCTGACGGAGCCGCGATGA
>JBPCNU010000009.1:0-4037 GCA_051000975.1 Rubrobacter sp. | reverse complement strand
CAAGCGGGTCGTCGCGCTCGAAAGTGGGCGTATCGTCCGGGATATGGTGAAGGGGGCGTACTCCGATGAGGTTTAACCTCGGGTTCTTCATCAGAGAGGCTTTCGGGAACATGCGCCGGAACGTTCTGATGAGCCTTACCGCCATAACCACGACCTTCATCTGCATCCTCGTCCTCGGGGTCGGGCTGCTCGTGAGCTCGCACATCGGGGGGGTCATAGGCTCGGTTCAGCAGGACGTGAGCATCGAGTGGTATCTGACAGACGATGTCTCTCAGGAGCGAGTAACGGAGCTCGAAGAAGAGGTCGGGGGCTTACCGGAGGTAGCGAGCGTTGAGTTCGTCAGCGAGGAGCAGGCGATGGAGCGGTTCCAGGAGACCTTCCGGGACAACCCGGAGATCTATCAGGACATAGACGAGGGGATCCTGCCGCCGTCGCTCGAAGTGCAGTTGAACGAGGCCGCAGACGCTGGCGTGGTTGCGAGCCAGTTGGAGGTCGCCGGGGCGAACCCGCAAGACCTCAACTACCCGCAGCAGACCATCGAACGCCTGACGGACGTAACGCGTTACATAACCTGGGGGCTCTACGGAGCGACGGCTCTATTCCTTATCGCGAGCATCCTGCTCATCTCCAACGCGATTCGGCTTTCGATCTTCGCCCGGCGGGGTGAGATCGAGGTCATGAAGCTCGTCGGGGCGTCGGATGGCTTCGTGAGGACGCCGTTTCTCTTCGAGGGGCTCCTGCAAAGCATCATCGGGGCGGGACTAGCCGCGCTGCTCGTCGCCTGGCTCAACTCGCTCTTCGTCGGCTGGTCACAGACGCAACTACCTTACGTACCGATCTCCTCCGGGGCGGTAGACACTCTCTCGGTGCTTGCGATCCTGATAGCCGTCGGGGTCATCATCGGGGTTATCGGAAGCTTTGTCTCCGTCGCTCGCTTCCTGAAGGTCTAGCCGGGAATCACCCGTCGAGAATGTTTATCTGCTCGTGTTAGACTCGCCGAATGAGCGGCAAAAGCAGGAAATTCGGCAGGGCAAGCGGCACGAAGCAGAGGAAGGATCGGGCCCAGAAACGGGGTCGCCCCGCGACGGGTAGCGGGTCGCCGGGGAGGGTTCCGGCCCTCTTCGTTCGCCACGGCAGCTACACGGTCGCCGAGCCGATCTTCGTCGAAGAGAAGCGCACTATCGCCGTTCCGAAGGCCGCCCGCAAAGGCGCGGTCGAGGGCGACCTGGTCGTGCTCAGCACCCGTGAGGTGAATAGCTCCCTTCAAGGCGAAGTCGCCCGTGTCATCGGGCCGTCGAACCACCCGCCGAAAGTCTACGAGGCTCTTTTCGCCTCGATCCACACCGGGCGTGAATTCCGGGAGAAGGTCGAGCAGGAAGCCAACGAAGTCGCCAGCAAACCGCTCGATGCGTCCGGTAGACGGGAGGACTTGAGAGCTCTCCCGACCGTCACGATAGACGGTGCCGACGCCAAAGACTTCGATGATGCGATCTCGGTCGAAGAGAAGCCCGGCGGTGGCTACCGGCTCTGGGTCCACATCGCCGACGTGACGCACTACCTGAAGCCAAACGGCCCGCTCGACAAACAGGCAGTGTGGCGGGCGAACTCCGTCTACCTGCCCGGCACGGTCGCCCCCATGCTCCCCGAAAAGCTCTCCAACGGCGTCTGTTCGCTCAGGCCGGACGAAGACCGGGCCGCCGTAACCGCCGAGATAGACTTGTCGAAGACCGGAGAAATCCTGTCGTCGAAGGTGTACCGGAGCCTCATCCACTCCGACGCCCGCCTGACCTACGACGTGGTGGATAGCTTCATCGAGGGCCGGGACGAGGTACCGCAGGAAGAACTCGTCCGAACCGCCTATGAACTCTCGGTCAAGCTCAAGGCGAACGCCAGAGATCGCGGCAAACTGCAGCTCGGTGGAAAGGAACCGGAGTACGAGGTCGGGGCAGACGGCGTCCCGGTCGGGGTAACGTCGCGGCGTTCGACCGAGGCTCACGAGCTTATAGAGGAACTCATGGTCCTCACGAACGAGGTCATCGCGAGGAAGCTCGACTCTAAGGGTCTGGGCGGCGTATTCCGGGTGCATGAGAGGCCGGACGCGAAGGCGATGGCCGAACTTCAGGTGCGGCTCGCCGCGCTCGGGGTGCAGGTCGAGCCGGAACCCGAGACCCTGAGCGATATCGTCGCGAACTCCGATTCAGACGCGGTTCGTTACATGGTGCTTCGTTCGCTGCCGCGCGCCCACTACTCGCCCGAAGCGAACGGGCACTTCGGCCTCGCCCTGGAAGATTACACGCACTTCACGTCGCCCATCCGCCGTTATTCGGACGTGCTGGTGCATCGCGCCATCCTCGGTGAGGAATCGCCGGGGGACGTCGGGCAGTTGGCCGAGCACATCTCCGACCGGGAGCGCAAGAGCATGGTCTGCGAGCGCACCGCCGACGATTACACGCTGATGTGGCTGATGCGCGACATGGTCGGAGAGACGATGGAAGGGACGATCGTTACGACGGCCTCGTTCGGGCTGTTCGTGGAACTGGAGCCGGGTGCGACCGGGATGGTACACGCGAGCAAGCTGCCGGGCTGGTGGGAACTTGAAGAGAGCGGGGTCGTCTACTCGAACCCGGAGACGGGCGATTCGTACCGGGTCGGGGACCGGATTCTGGTAGAATTACTGGAGATCTCGCCCATCATGCGCCGGGCGGAACTCCGGATAGTAAAGAGAATAGAAGACTGAAAGACGCAACGAGGAAGTACGGTCATGGCTGATTTTGCACGCAACAAAAAGGCTTTCCACGACTTCTCCATCGAGGAGACTTACGAAGCCGGTATCTCCCTGACGGGGCCAGAGGTGAAGTCCATCCGGGACGGCCGGGCGAACCTCAAAGAGGCTTACGCCCGTATCCGGGGCGGTGAGGCGTGGCTGCTCGGGGCGCACATATCGCCCTACGAGAACGCTCGCAATATCCACCAGGACCCGACCCGCGAACGGAAGCTACTCCTGAACAGGCGCGAGATAGACCGCCTCGTGGGTAGGAGTCAGGAGGACGGGAAGACCATCATCCCCCTGAAGCTGTATCAGAAGCGTGGGAAGATCAAGCTGGAGATAGCCGTAGCCAGCCGCAAGAAGCTCTACGACAAGCGCCGCGACATCGCCAAGAAGACCGTTGATCGTGAGGTACAGCGGGCCATGAAAGAGCGGCTCAGAAGGTAGCGAAGCCCGGTTGAACGGATGTTTCGCGGTGGTAAAATAGAGTATTCACGGGGGCGCACAGGCTTCGACGGGAGTGGTCAGCGTCTAGTGAGACGAGCCGAGTTTGCTGGAGACTCGTAAAACGCCGGCACCATAATAGACAAGCCAACGATAGAGAAATGGCTCTGGCAGCTTAACTAAAAGCGCCCATCGGTCCTGAAAGCCCACGTTCGGGGGTTCCGGTGTCATCAAGTGGGATTACCTCGAAAGAACCTGGCTCCGGGGTCCAAGAGGGACATTCAAACGGGCTAGTCCGCTAGCAGGTGCCCCGGTCCTCTAGCGCGGCGAAATTCAACCGGGAGCTACGCTCGTAGAATCTCACAGGCGACGCACTTGCGGACGCGGGTTCGATTCCCGCCGCCTCCACTACCAAAGCCCGGCTCTTTTCGAAGGGTCGGGCTTTTACTGTTCCCGGACTACTAAGAGCTTGCGCCAATAGGCGAGTAGCAAATGTGCCAACGGCTAAATGGGGGGCAGTTTAATCGCTCGGAGAACCGTCAAGTGCAAAAAGTTGCCAGCCTATTGGCGCAAGCTCTAAGTGCTTCGCTGTCTTCGGCGGGTGCGGTAGTTCCCGGTGCAGGAAGTCCGGCTTGAGGTTGTTCGAGGCGAGGGTCTCTGAAGCCAGCCAGCGGAAAGAGAGTTTGTCCAGTTCGTGCGTCGGGGTGCGGTGCAGCGTCCGGTTCGGGTTCAGAAGGGCGGGGTCTTCCGGCATCGGCGGTGGATGAGTGAGATCTCATGGTAGTTTCGGCCTTTGAGAGCAAAGAAATTCTCGACCACCCAGAGG
>JBPCNU010000008.1:0-8524 GCA_051000975.1 Rubrobacter sp. | reverse complement strand
GAACCTCGCCGCGCTCGCCGAGCTCTCGGCCTCCGGCGAGGTCGTCGCCCTCGGGGAGGTCGGCCTGGATTACTACTGCAACGAGTGGCCGAAAGAGATGCAGCAGGCTCTCTTTCACGACGCGGTCTCCCTTGCCAACGAGGTCCGGCTCCCGCTCGTCATTCATACAAGAGAGGCTTTCTCGGACACGATGGACGTGCTGAACTCGGCGCGTGTCCCCGTCGTCCTACACTGCTTCGAGGGCGGGGAGGCCGAGGTCCGCGAAGCCGTGGAGCGCGGCTACTATATCGGTCTCACCGGAAACGTTACCTACAAGAACAAACCGACCGCCGACTTCGTTCATCTCATCCCCGAAGACCGGCTCATGGTCGAAACGGACGCGCCGTACCTCAGCCCCGTCCCGCTGCGCGGCAAGCCGAACGCCCCGAAGAACGTCGTCCACACAGCCCGCTTCCTCGCCGAGAAACTCGGCGTGAGCGAGGAAGCGTTCGCCGAGCGCACGACGAAGAACACCCGGGCTTTCTACGGGCTTGCCGACCTCGAAGACGGCCCCGCCTCCGGCGTGTGATCCCACCGGAAGCTCGCCCCGCGAAGAACCCGAAGAAACGCTTCGGTCAGCACTTCCTCAAAGACCCGAACACCGCCCGCATCGTCTGCCGGAATGTAACTAAATCGGACGTAGTCCTTGAAGTCGGGCCGGGCCGGGGCTTCCTGACGAAGTTCCTCACGGAGCGCGCGAGCTACGTCCACGCCGTCAAGATAGACGAGGACGTGCTACCCCACCTGAAATCTACAACCGAGAATCACAACAACCTTACGATCCACGAAGCCGACGCTCTGCGCTTCGACTACTCGGCCCTTCGGCCACCCCCGAACAAACTCGTCGCAAACCTGCCGTACAATGTCGCCTCGCCGCTCGTGCTGCGCCTGCTCGAAGAGGTGCCGTCGCTCAGGGAACTGCGCTTTATGGTGCAACTCGAAGTGGCAAGGAGGATGGCCGCCTCGCGGGGGACGAAGGACTACGGAAGTTACACTGTGTTGATGCAGTTACTCGCAAAGCCGAGCGTGGCGCACAAGGTTCCGCCGACCGTCTTCGAGCCGCCGCCGAGGGTTCATTCGGCGGTGGTGGAACTGAGGAGGCTGGACTCGGGGATTTCACTGGATCAGTATGCGATGCTGAAGCCGCTCGTCCTTGCGGCTTTCGCAACGCGGCGCAAGCGGCTGGTAAAGAACCTCGACGGTTGGGGGAAGTCGCTGGTGTCGGAGGCCGTAGAAGCGATAGGCTACGGGGAGAACGTGCGGGCGGAGGAGCTGTCGCCGGAGGACTTCGTCCGGCTGTATCTGGGTATCTCAGACCGGACTAGGGTAGCGAACGATGAAGGGGAAGGTTAGATGGGGGAGTCGGAGGAGACCGGGGAAGCTCTGGTGGGTATCTCGCTTCGGGCTTACGCGAAGGTCAACTACACGCTAGAGATTCTGGGTGTGAGAGACGACGGTTATCACGAGCTGCGCTCGGTCTTTCAGAGTATCTCCCTGCACGACGAAGTCCACCTCGAAAGGGGAGGAACGGGCTTCGAGTTGTACGTGGAGCCGGAGGGGGCCGAGGTCGGGCCTTCGGATGAGAACACCGTCCACCGGGCGTGGCGGCTGCTCTCGGAGCGGGTTGGTCAGGAGCTTCCGGTGGCCGTGAAGTTGAAGAAGAGCATCCCCGCCGGGGCCGGGATCGGAGGCGGTTCTGCAGACGCTGCGGCGTTTCTCGTCGGGGCGAATGAGCTGTTCGGTCTGGGGTTCGGTGAGGAGCAGTTGCGGGAGGTAGGAGCCGGGGTCGGGGCGGACGTGCCGTTCTGTGTTGGCGGAGGGACCGCGCTCGGCGAGGGGGTCGGGGAGCGGCTCTCGGTGTTGCCGCAGCCGCCCGAGCACTATCTGGCTCTCGTGAAACCGAAGGCCTCGGCTTCGACCGCCGAAGTCTACCGGGCGTACGACACCAGCACCGTCGAGCGCAAAGGCAACTCGGGGCCGGTGATGGCCGCGCTCCGGGCCGGGAGCCCCCTGCGTCTCGCAAACTCCGTCGGCAACGATCTCTCCCCGCTTACGTCCGGCCTCGTACCGGAGATCGCGGAGTACGAGAGGGCGTTTTTGGCGGCGGGCGCGCTCGGTACGGCAATGAGCGGGAGCGGAACCGTCGTTTACGGTATCTTCGAGGAGGAAGATTTGGCGTGGGCCGCGCTCTCAGGAGAGAGGCTTTCGGGGGTGGGGATTGGGGTTTTCGAGCCGGTCGGGGCGGGGGTCGAAGTCTTTGGGAGAGCAGGTCAGAGAGCAGGGCGAGAGAAGAAGATATAATCGCCTCCGACGTCTCTGGGGCGTAGCCAAGTGGCAAGGCGCCGGGTTTTGGTCCCGGGATCGCAGGTTCGAATCCTGCCGCCCCAGCTTCGAAGGATGGCGTGAGGCCACTCTTTCGTGTATCGGGAGGCCCGGACGCCAGGTTCGGGGCCAACATCCAGAAAGCCACAACCAGCCTGTAAAGCTATCTTCAAGGAGACCCTCCAGAATGTCCACGAGCGGGCCGGAAACGCCTTTGATCGCCGTCGTACTAGCGGCGGGTAAGGGAACCCGGATGAAGTCGAACCGGGCGAAGGTTTTACACACGCTCTGCGGCGTACCGATGGTTAACTACGTCATCGGTGCGATAAAGTCCCTCGCGCCCGAGAGCCTGCACGTCGTCGTCGGTCATCAGGCCGACGAGGTGCGGGCCGTGCTGCCGGAAGAGGCCGGGACGGTGCTTCAGGAGCAGCAGCTCGGGACGGGACATGCGGTAAGGGTCGCGCTGGACGAGGTGGAGCAAGGCTCGGGGACGCTCCTCGTGGTGAACGGGGATGGGCCTTTGATCTCCTTTTCCACCCTCGCCGGGCTGGTCGAGCGGCACCGGAACGCCGGGGTCGGGGCGACGGTGCTCGTGGCCAAGATGAACGACCCTTCGGGGCTCGGACGGGTAACGGAGGATGCGGGGGTCGTTCGAATAGTCGAGGAGCGTGACGCGACCGAGGCCGAGCGAAGGAACCACCTGGTGAACCTCGGGCTGTACGCCTTCGATCTGGCCGAGCTTCGCGAGGCTCTTGAGAACCTTGAATCGAACAACGCTCAGGGGGAACTGTATCTGACGGACGCGCTCGAGATAATCGGCAAGAAAAGCCGGACGGTAACCTACCACTTGAAAGACATAGGCGAGGCCAACCTTGTCAACGACCGGGCGCAGCTCGCCCGAGCCGAGGAGACCCTTCGGCGGCGCATCCTCGACGCGCACATGCAGGAGGGCGTGACCGTTCGCGACCCGGCTTCGACGCACATCGAGGCTACGGTCGAGATCGGGCGCGACACTGTGATCCTGCCGGGAACGTTCCTTCGCGGCGCAACGACGATAGGCTCGGACTGCGTGATCGGACCCTCCTCGGATCTGATGGATACAAGCGTCGAGGACGGTGCGCTCGTCGAGCATTCCGTCGGTCGCGGGGCGAAAATCGGGCCGAAGGCGAACGTCGGGCCGTATGCGTACCTGCGTCCGGGGACGGTGCTCGAAGCTGCATCGAAGGTCGGAGCGTACTGCGAGGTCAAGAACACACGGGTTGGGGCGGGGAGCAAGGTTCCGCATCTATCGTATGTCGGAGATGCTGAGATCGGGGCCGGGGTCAACCTCGGAGCCGGGACCATAACGGCGAACTACGACGGGGTGAACAAGAGCCGGACCGAGATCGGGGACGGCGCGTTCACCGGGGTCAACACGAACCTCATCGCCCCGGTGAAGATCGGGGCCGGGGCGTACCTCGGGGCCGGGAGCACGGTGAACAAGGATATTCCTGCGGGCAAACTGGCGGTCGGAGCACCGGCGCGTGTGATCCGGGACGCTCCGGGTAAGAAGAAGGCGTCGGACGAAACGGACTCGCCGGGCGCAAAGCATGAAGATAATCGGTAGGATACCCGGTGGCTGAACGGAGGCCAGGGGCTTTTCATGCGCCCCGGCCCTTCTTGGAGACTCAAAGACCCGGAGGGAAGATGCATAACGGTCATATAGCTCACAACCCCCAGAAGCGGCTGATGTTGTTCTCCGGGAGCGGATACCCGGAGCTTTCGCAGCGCATCGCCGACCGCCTCGACCTCGAACTCGGGGGGGTGGAGCTGACCGAGTTCGCCAACGGTGAGATGTACGCCCGCTACGAGGAGAGCGTGCGCGGCTCGGACGTGTTTATCGTTCAGTCGCTCTGTCAGCCGGTGAACAGGAACCTGATGGAGCTTCTCATAATGATAGACGCGGCCAGGCGGGCCTCGGCGGAGACGATCATCGTCGTCATCCCCTGGTACGCCTACTCGCGCCAGGACCGGAAGACCAAGCCCCGCGAACCGATAACGGCGAAGCTGGTCGCGAACATGCTGGAGGTCGCCGGGGCCGACCGGGTGATGACGATGGACCTGCACGTCGGGCAGATAGAGGGCTTCTTCTCCGTCCCGGTGAACCACCTGACGGCGATGCACGCCTTCGTTGACTACTTCGGGGAGCGCGGCTTTCGGGGGGCGGACGACGCGGTCGTGGTCGCGCCGGATACGGGCGAGGTGAAGGTCGCCAAGCGTCTCGCCGACCATCTGGGTCTTCCGTGGGCTATCGTGAACAAGATGCGCCGCGAGCCGGGGAAGTCTGAGGTAACGCACGTAATCGGCGATGTCGGTGGGAAACGGGCCATCATGATAGACGACATCATCGACGGTGGCGGCACGCTCTGCGGCGCGGCGGAACGCCTTATGAACGAGGGCGTGACGGAAGTCTACGCGGCGGCGACGCACGCCGTGTTTTCGGGCAAGGCATATCGCCGGATCGAGGATTCTCCTATCCGGGAGGTCGTTGTAGCGGACACGCTGCCGCTCAGAGAAGACGAGCCCCAGGAGAAGATAAAGACGCTCGGCATCGCCCCGATCCTCGCCAGCACGATCAAGAACGTCTTCACCGACGACTCGGTGAGCGAGGTCTTCATGGGCGAGAACCAGCTCTTCTAGCCCCGATCCAACCCGGTACCGGCTCGCAACAGAGTTGTTATAAGCTGGATTTCTAGTAAATTAAGCGGGTTTGAAGATCCCTGTAAATCAGGATGGACATCGAGAAAATCCCGGCCTTTGTCGTCGGGAGTCAAAGCGGATGAGACGGCAGGAGAAGTGAGATAGATGGCGGACAACGTACAGTTGCAGGCGAAGGAGCGGGAGAGCAAGGGGAAGAACGATTCCCGGCGGCTCCGGAAGAGCGGTCAGACCCCGGCGGTGCTATACGCGGAGGGTGGCAACACCGCGCTCGCGGTCCCGAACAAGCTCCTTGACTACACCCTGACTCACTACGGCGACAACGCCCTCTACGACCTCGACTTCGGCGAGGGCAAGCAGACCGCCCGCGTCGTGGACGTGCAGCGCAACCCGGTCAACGACCGGCTCATCCACGTGGACTTCGCCCCGGTCAACATGCGCGAGGTCATCGAGATCACGGTCCCGCTCACCCTCGTCGGGGAAGCCCCAGGCACGGACGAAGGCGGCGTCCTCGCTCAGGTCGCATACGAGATCCAGGCCGAATCCCTGCCGGGCGACATCCCGCAGGAGATCGAGGTAGACGTTTCGAGCCTCGGGATGAACGAGAACATGACGCTCGCCGATATCACGATGCCCGAGGGCGTTACGCTCGTCTCCGACCCGGAAGAGGTCGTTGCGACCGTTACCCCGCCGGACATCATTACCGACGAGGAACTCGAAGCCGCCGGTGTCGTCGAGGACGAGTCGGACGAGGAGACCGCCGAGCGCGAGGCCGCCGAGGAGGCCGAAGCCGAGGGTGACGAGGACTCTTCCGACTCCGACGAGAACAACGAGGAGCAGCGGTAATCTCCCGGCTGTTCCGTTCGGCTCGCGGTAAGATGCGCGAGATGAGGAAGCTGAACTTCCCTGCGAAGGCCGAAAGGCCCGCCGGGGAGGAGCGAGAGACCACCACCGGGGAGCCTCCGACTAACAGGAGGCTCCCCGCCGTCGTGGGCCTCGGAAACCCCGGACGCCGCTACGAACGTGCCCGACACAACATCGGCTTTCTGGTGGTGGACGAACTCGCCCGCCGCCACGGTGGTTCGTGGCGCACGAAGAAGAAGTCCGAGGTCTCGGAAGTCGGCTTCGACCTGAAAAACCTCACCCTGATGAAGCCTCAGACCATGATGAACCTCTCCGGCGCCGCCGTGGCCGGACAGGCCGCCGAAGACCTCATCGTCGTTCACGATGACCTGGACATACCGGCCGGGGATGTGCGGGTGAAGGTCGGCGGGGGACACGGCGGACACAACGGCCTGCGTTCCGTAACGAACAACGTCGGGGCCGACTTCGTGCGGGTGCGGGTCGGGATCGGCCGTCCGCCGGAAGGCGTGGCCGTCGTTGACTACGTGCTGGGCGGGATGGAGAGCGCAGTCAACGACGCCGTTCCAAACGCCGCCGATGCGGTGGAGAAGATCCTCACCGACGGGCCCGAGCGGGCGATGGACGTCTTCAACCAGCGCAGCTAGTTTACGCCCGTACCCGGGTCAAGCTCCCGAAGAATGCGCCCGAGCATCTCGACCCCGCCCTTGTCGAGCGTCCGGTCTTCTTCTATTACCTCGACTTCTTCCGGTTTGCCGAGCTCCGTGAGCCGTCGAGCCGTCACGGAGGAGCAGACGAGGGTACTCGCCTCCGCGAATAGCTTTCGAACGGCGTCTGTGTGGTCTATGTAGACTTCCCGGAGGTCGAGGTGGTCGAGGCCCGCGCCTTCAAGTGACCGCGAGAGGTTGACCATGCAGGTCTCGGAAGCACCGACGATGCCGACGGTCGTGCCTTCGGGGAGGGCCATCAACTTCTGCAGGCTCTCTATGTTGGCCTCGGCGAGCAGGGCGACGGTCTCCACACCGAGCGGATCCATCATCTCCTCGACCTCGTGTACGTGAAAGAAGGTCGTAACGGCGAGGCTCCAGGAGATTTCACCAGCGCCGGAGACCCTTCGTTCGAGGTCTTCCATAAGCACTCGCTCGACCTCGACGGGGAGTTGAGCTTCCAGCTCGTCCGAGAACTGCTCCAGCTCGGCCTTTGTACACTCGACGAAGAGAACCTTCGTCTTCTCCCCACCGGACGCCCGGGAGCGTTCGAGGAGCGCGTGGGCTATCTCATCCAGCGGGACGCCCCGCGCCGCCGCCAGGTCGACGACGCGCTCGATAACCTCCTCCCGGTGACGCTCTGCACCCCCGACCGGAGGCTCCAGCACGTACACCCCGCTCCCGCGCCGCGTCTCCACGAACCCCTCACGCTCAAGGTCCGAGATCACCCTCGAAACCGTATTCCGGTTCACCCGCAAAAACCCCGCCAGAGCCCGAATGCTCGGCAACCGCTCCCCAACCCCAACGCCCCCGGAGAGGATGAGGTGCTTGATCTGCTCCGCCAACTGAACGTGCACCGGTACGTGACTTTTCTGATTTATCCTTAAATCCATTAATATCCTATTGTCCTATGACAATGTGCCACTTATAATCGTCCCAAGCTATTATGGCAATTATACCTTTGGCGGATCCGAGCGGGGGTAGAGGAAGAACGGAGCTGGATAATGAACACACAGCAGGAATTCGCGTTGGCAAAATCTAAGGGTGAAGAGCTGTTAAAGGCCGCCGAGGAGCGGCGACTGGCAGCGGGGCGCGGAGGAGGGGGTCTCTGGGGTGTGATCCTCCGTTTCTCGCGTGTCGGGGGCGGGGGGCGTTGATATGAGAGAGACGGGCGACGTTTTCGTGCGTCGGGCGGGAGTTTCGGAGTCCGGCGGGATCGCACGAGTCATGGAGTCGAACGGAATCCCGCGCTGGACGGCCTACGAAGGGAGTTTCCTCGTCGCGGGTCGGGGAGATGAAATCCTCGGGGCGGTCGAGTACGGGTTGCGCTACGAGAAGGTCGGGCGGCTCGCTCTGAAAGTTCCGGTCGTCGAGCCGTGGGCGGGGGAGCGAGAAATCTTCGTCGCGCTCTACCGGGCCGCCGCAGAGGTGGCGCGTCAGGCCGAGGTAAGCGAGGTTCGAGCCGAAAGTGTGCGTCTGAGGGAGTACGCTGTCGCGGCGGGCTACGAACGCGGGCCGAGCGGCTGGCGACTCCGGCTCGACCCCGACGGGCACACCCGGCCCCGATTCGCGAAGAAGATACTGCAGTTCTTTGGCCGAACCCCGGTGCCGGGCGTTTAGTATAGTCAGCGGGCTAAAGGGAAAGGCGTTCGCGCTGCGCTTACGGTAGCGGGATACTTTCGGGGTGAAACTTTCTCGCGTTCCGGGGTGTTATACAGGCGTGAGTACACGAACAGAGAACGGGTCGGGCGCGAAGACACCGAGGGCGAAAGCGTCGAGGGCGAAAGCATCTGGGGTGCCGGACAGAGAGTTAGCCGGAAGGCTAGCGGACGGAGATCCTCACGCCCCCAGAGAACTGGTCGAGCGACACTATTCGGAGCTGTACCGGTACGCGAGGT
>JBPCNU010000007.1:0-14683 GCA_051000975.1 Rubrobacter sp. | reverse complement strand
GCATCGCGCAGGTCTTCGGGGAGCTCGGCAACCGCAATAACCGCTGGCTCGCGAGGATGCGCTATCTGGTGCAGGACATCGGTCCGGAAAGGTTCCGCGCCGAACTCGAAGCGCGGGTCAACATCCCGCTCGAACCCGCCGGGGAGGATCTTACGAAGGGCTACCGGGGGGATCACACCGGAGTCCACGAGCAGAAGGACGGCGACTACTACGTCGGCCTGAACGTCCCGGTCGGCAGGATGAGCGGCCTTGAGTTCGAGGAGGCCGGGCGGCTCGCTGAGCGGTACGGCAGGGACGTGCGCCTCGCGACCGACCAGAACCTTATCATCACCGGGATTCCGGCAGATAAGCTCGACGAGTTCTTGGCGGAGCCGCTTCTGGAGAAGTATTCCCCGAACCCGGGGCCGTTCTCGCGGGGCATCGTCGCCTGCACGGGGACGGAGTTCTGCCGGTTCGCCATCGTCGAGACGAAGATAAGGGCCATCGAGTGGGCGCGGGAGATGGACGAGCGCGTCGGTGAGGAGATGAAGGAGGCCGGGCAGGATGTGGTGCGGATGCACTTCTCCGGGTGTTCGGCGAGTTGCGCCCAGCCTCAGATCGGGGACATCGGCTTCCGGGGCGAGACGGCGAAGGCGAAGCGTGGCCTCGTCGAGGGCGTGGACATCGGGATGGGCGGATCGCTCGGTCGGGACGCCGCCTTCATAGACTGGGTTGAGGGCGCGAAGCCCGTCAGCGAAGTGCCGGACGCTCTGGAGAGGATCTTCCTGGAGTTCAAGGACGATCACCGCGACGGTGAAAAGTTCCACGAGTGGGCGCGTCGCAGGGAGAACTCAGACCTGCGGGGCATCCTTCGGGACAGACAGACCACCGGGGCGAGGGGGTAGCGCATGGCTGGTTTCGACATTCGCAACATGATGAGTTCCGTCGAGGAAGCGCCGGGCAAGGTGTGGTTCTGGGATCTAGAGAAAGCCGTCATAGACGCCGACCGCTGTGTGCAGTGCGGGGCGTGCGTGGCGGCCTGCCCGACCGATTCCATCGGCATCGCCGACGACGACCTGCCGACGCTGGTGAAGATGTGCACGGGATGCTCGCTCTGCTGGGACTTCTGCCCGAGGGGCGGGATGCGCCACGAGGCGACCTGGAAGCTGGACGACCCGGAGAAGATCGAAGAAGAAGGAGTCTTCCGCGAGGAGACCGAAGAGGAAGAGGACGACGAGAGCCTGGACAGGTTGGAGGATCACAACCTGGAGAAGATCACGGGCGACAACGCCGCAGCCGCTCGCGCGAAGGGACTCGGACTCCCCGAAGGTATCACCGGCACCGGGCTCGGCGTCGTGCGTGAGACGTACACCGCCCGCGTCAAGCGCGACCTTCCGGGCGTTCAGGACGGCGGCGTCGTTTCCGCGCTCCTGATCTCCCTGCTCGAAAAAGATGAGATAGACGGCGCGCTCCTCGCCCGCGAGAGCGAGACGACGCCGTGGAAGGGCGAGGCTTTCCTCGCCACCAACGCGGAAGAAGTCCTCGAGTGCGCCGGGTCGTTCTACAACCAGACCCTCGCCCTCGGACACCTCGACCTCTCCGGCTACGACCTGCCGCCGAACCCGAGGATAGCCGTCGTGGGTACGCCGTGCGAGACGGAGGCCATAAAGGCGATGCAGGCTCGCCCGTGGACCTGGGGTTCGTCCGATGTGGAGGCGGTCACGCTGACCATCGCGCTGCTCTGCACCAAGAGCTTTGACTACGAGCGGCTGATGGTCCAGGAGGTCTCACAGGACCGGGGCGTGCCTCTGTCGGACATCGGACGGGTGGACATCATCCGGGGGAAGTTCATCGTTCAGGGTCACGACGGGGAGACTATCTTCGAGGAGCCGATAAAGAACTTCCACGGCGCCTCCCGCAATGGCTGCGACGAGTGCGCCGACTTCATGGGGCACGCCGCCGACATCTCGGTCGGGAGCGTCGGGAGCGCGGACGGTTACTCCTCGGTGCTGGTCAGGAGCGAAGAAGGGGTGATGGCCTTCGACTCCGTTCGCGAGAAGCTCGAGATGCGAGACCTTGACAAGCCCGAAGCGCTGGATAAGCTAGATGGCCTGGATAAGAGGATCGCTCTGAAGACCCTGCAGCGCGAGTTCGACCCGGACGCGCCGCTGTTCATAGACTTTGAGGAGCACCTCGAAAACTACATCGGGACCGACCGCGCCCCCGTCGAACACGACGCTGTGAGGTACTAGTTGACGGTCTGCCTTACTACCGAAACCGAGAAGACCGATCTCGAACTCGAGCTGCCGGAGGAGCCGCTGCGCCTGAAAGAGAGAACCCGCGCGGAGCTCGAAGCCGACCCCGAAGCGGGCAACGCGAAGATCGCGGACGCGACGTTTCTGGCTCAGCCGCTCTGGAAGGGCTGGGGTGCGGAGCTTCGGTCCCGGGGGATGCGCCGGCGGGAATTCTTCGCCATAGCGCGGGGGCATTCGCAGGAGATCCGGCTCTGGGTCGTCGGAGAGCGACCGTGGGAGCACTGCGCCTCCGGCCTCGCGGGCAGGGTCAGGCGGAGGGTCGGACCTCGGGAGTGAAGCCTCCGGCATCCAGAAAAACGTACTGAACGACGATCAGGGTAATCTGTAGCGAAACAGGTAAGCGAGGTTAGCGATTTGACGGTAGACACGAAACAGTGGAAGACGAGCACGCCGCACGGCGGTGAGCTGATAGACCGGAGAGCGCCGGAGGACGAGCGCGAGGAGCGCCGACAGCGAGCCGGGGAGCTCAACAAGGTCGCCGTCGGGCCAAGGCAGCTCTCCGACCTCGAGATGATCTCGACCGGCGTCTTCTCGCCGATAAAGGGCTTCATGACGAAGGACGACTACACCTCCGTCGTCGAGACGATGCACCTGAAGGACGGCAACGTCTGGAGTTTGCCGATCACGCTCTCCGCCACCGACGAGGAGGCCAACGCCGTCTCCGAGGGTGACGAGGTCGCCCTCGCCGACCATGACGGGCGTATCGTCGCGACGATGCTCGTCGAGGACAAGTTCGGCTACGACAAGAAGCGTGAGGCGAAGGAAGTCTACCGGACGGATGATGAGGATCACCCCGGCGTCGCCAACGTCTACAAGCAGGGCGATACGCTTCTTGGTGGTGAGATCCCGCTAATAGAAGACCAGCCGAACCCGCGCCCGTTTCCGCAGTACTACTTCGAGCCGGCCGAGCTTCGTCGCTCCTTCGAGAAGAAGGGCTGGAAGACGATAGTCGGCTTCCAGACGCGAAACCCCGTCCACCGGGCTCACGAGTACATCCAGAAGAGCGCCCTTGAGATCGTAGACGGCCTGCTCCTGAACCCGCTCGTCGGGGAGACGAAGTCCGACGATATAAGCGCGCCGGTCAGGATGAAGTCCTACGAGGTCATCCTGGAGCGGTACTTCCCGCAGGACCGGACGATGCTCGCGGTCTTCCCGGCGGCGATGCGCTACGCCGGGCCGCGCGAGGCCGTCTTCCACGCGATGTGCCGCAAGAACTACGGCTGCACGCACTTCATCATCGGGCGCGACCATGCCGGGGTCGGCAGCTACTACGGAACCTACGACGCCCAGCACATCTTCGAGGAGTTCGGCGAGGACGAGCTCGGCATCACGCTCCTCAAGTACGAGCACGCCTTCTGGTGCAAGCGCACGATGCAGATGGCGACCACCAAGACCACCCCAAGCACCCCGGAGGAGCAGGTCTTCCTCTCCGGGACGAAGGTCCGGGAGATGCTCCAGAAGGGTGAATACCCGCCGAAGGAGTTCTCCCGCCCCGAGGTCGTGAAGGTCCTTATCGAAGGGCTCGAAGCCGAAGGCAAGGCGACCTTCAAGAAGTAACGAAAACAACAGCGGGGCCGTCCGGCGAATAAACCGGGCCGTCCTGTATATTCTGTACGCAAGTCGAGTTGAGTCGAGTAGATCGAAAACAGGAGGTAGCGAAATGGCTGGAACGGCGAACGGGCGGGGTTTCACGCTCTGGTTCACGGGGCTTTCGGGGTCGGGGAAGTCCACGATCTCGGAGATAGTAGAGCTCGAGCTTCAGAGTCGGCTCGGCGGGGTAGAGGTTCTCGACGGTGATGTGGTTCGGACGAACCTCTCCAAAGGCCTCGGGTTTTCGCGGGAGGACCGGGATACGAACATCCTGAGGATCGGCTTCGTATCGAACCTGTTGACCAGAAACGGTGTCGGGGTCATCGTATCCGCGATCTCACCGTTCAAGGAGGCGCGGGAGGACGTTCGGGAGATGATCGGGGAGGACTTCATCGAGGTCTTCATCGATGCTCCGGTCGAGGTCTGCGCCGAGCGTGACGTGAAGGGTCTGTACGCGAAGGCCTACAGCGGTGAGATAGCGCAGTTCACCGGCGTCTCTGACCCGTATGAGGCTCCGGAGAACCCGGAACTCCACATACACACGGACCAGGAAACAAAGGAAGAGAGCGCGGCTCGCGTCATCGAGTACCTCGAGAAGGCCGGATACCTCGTCCCGGTGGGGAACGCTGTCAAGGGCTAGTAAAAGGCTAGTAGCTCGCAAGTGCAATAATCCTTTGCGGGTTCTCTGCAAACCGAATCATCAGGAAGCCTCGTCTCCCGAGTTCCGGGGGCGGGGTTTTCGTTTGCCGGGGGGCTGGGCGTTAGTAAGGTGGCTCCGGTGAGGAAGGCTCTGGTGGGAGGACTTCGCTCGAAGTGTGTCTTCGTGCAACGTCCGGGCGTGCTGGTTCGTAGTGTTCGTCTGGGCTCATTCTGGGTCGAGATCAGGAAGGATTACGATGTACCGTATTTGCAAGTCCGAGTATTTCGGAGGAGCTGTTTTCAGAAGTCGTGACGATGGAGGTATGGTCCGATGAACGGCGGGGCGGATGCCGCTGCGTCGGTGAACTTCCCGATCTGGGCATGGTTCTTCTTCGTGGGTCTGGTCGTATCTCTGCTGTTCATAGACCTCTTCGTACTCCACCGGAAAGCGCGAGAGATACCATTCCGCGAAGCCCTGTTGATGTCGGGGGGCTGGATCGCTATCTCACTCGCCTTCGGTGGGTTTATCTGGTCGATAACCGGGACCGCCGTTGCGATCGAATACTACGCCGCGTATCTCGTCGAGTGGTCGCTCTCGCTGGACAACTTGTTCGTGTTCTCCGTGATCTTCACGAGCTTCGCGGTGCCGAGGGAGTACCGTTATCATGTGTTGTTCTGGGGCGTAATGGGTGCGCTGGTGTTCCGGGCGATCTTCGTCGCGGTCGGTATAAGCCTCCTCTCCGCGTTTACCTGGCTCGTCTTCGTCTTCGGGATTTTCCTGATCTTCACGGGGTTCAGGATGCTTCGCCGGAGCGGCGGTGATTCGACCGACTACAAGAACAATCGCGTTCTCACGGTCTTCAGGCGTTTCTTCCCGGCGACGGATGAATATCACGGGGACAATTTCTTTGTCCAGCTCAACGGCAAGCGTTACGCGACGCCTCTTCTGGCGGTGCTCGTCGTCATCGAGGCGTCGGACCTCCTCTTCGCCATCGACTCCGTCCCGGCGGTGCTCTCCATAACGTCCAACACCTTCGTTGCGTACTCGGCGGTGGTCTTCGCCGTGCTGGGTCTGAGGGCTCTGTACTTCGCCCCCGAAGGTCTGGTCGACCGCTTCGTATACTTGCACTACGGTCTTGCGGCGATCCTCGTCTTCGTCGGGCTGAAGTTCATTCTGGAAGGCTTCGGGCTTCACCTTCCGGTCATCGCCTCACTGTTGCCGATAGCCGCTATCATCGCGGTGTCCATCGGGTACTCGCTCTACGTGACGCGCGGCGGCGGTGGCAGCCGGAGCAAACCGAGCCGGGTGAAGTAGAACCGTCAGCCAGCCAGCCAGCCAGCCAGAGCAGAGCGGGCAAGGGTGTGCGTGATCATACTTTCGCAGTGCAGCGGGTAGAATGATCGCGCACAACAGATAGCTCAGGGAAAGGAACGTAAATGGCGACAAAGTACATCCACACCTGCTACAGGATTCTGGAACCCGAACGGAGCATAAACTTCTACGTGAACAAGCTCGGCATGAAGAAGGTGGGGGAGATGCACTTCGACACCGCTACCAATTACTTCTTCGCGATGGAGGAAGAGGCTTCTTCTCCGATGCTCGAACTCACCCACAACCACGAACAGTCCGAGCCTTACGAGATGGGCGACGGCTACTCGCACGTAGCCTTCACCGTCGACGACCTCGTAGCGACCTGCAAGTCTCTTGAAGAGCAGGGAGTCGAGATAGCACTTCAGCCCAAGACCATGACGGTCGAGGGCAACGATTACCACATCGCCTTCATCGTGGATCCGGACGGCTACCGCATAGAACTCCTCGAAACCGGAACGGTCAAGGTCGGAGACATCATCCAGTAGCAACCTTCGCCAAACCGTAACTCCGAAGACCCCCTGAAGAGGGGGTCTCTTCTTTTATCGAAGGTTCTGTGGAAGCCTTCTGCTGGAGCGTCAGGGGAGCCCGAAAAAGAGAGCGGCGGCGGCGACCGCAAGAACGCCCAGGAGCAAGACCCCGAGAAGAGTGGTTCTCCGGCGCCGGCGAGCGAGCGAGCCGTAGCTCGACCTGAAAGTACGGCCCTCGCTTCTATTCTGCCGCCGGTCTCTGCTGCTCCGGCTGGTCGCTGACGATCCTATTCCTATAGAAGAGCCTGCACTTTCGGGCGTCCGACTTCGGGCCGGAAGCCGCACTGCAAGGGAAGCGCCGCTCCTTCTCGCTGAGGATATTACCGACCGCCTGGTGCCGACGGAGCCTCTTTTTCGCTCGCTCATCTTCCTCTCCGAGCGAGCCGAAGCGCGGCGTCCACCGCTCAGATGGACTTCCCGGGAAGTATCTCTCGGCGCGTAGCCGCGAAGGTCAGGGCTGACATCGGTGTAGCGTTTGCGAGAGGGCTGGCCGTTCATCCGCATCATATCCTCGACCATCTCGGTAAGACCAATGACGGCCGAGATCAAGACCGTCTGACGGGCGAGAAGGGTTCTTATGGCCTGATCGGAGGTGAAGTTCTCCGCCGCCGGACGGCCTTCGACCCTGACCCCTTCGAGCTCCTGGGAGATACGATCGAGCCGACTGGTTATCTCTACCTCGTCGGTTCTCGAAGCAGCCGCCGGTTCGCTCATTATCCGCCGAACCGAACCGGTGCCCATACCCTCCCGGTGGAGATCCCGGACCCGCCGGATCTTCTCCACCGAATCCTCCGGGATCGAGATCCTCCCCGACTTCCTGAGGTTCGGAATCGAATATTCCTTCAAGTAACGGTAGAGAGTCGGGCGCGGGATACCGAGGAGGCTGCTCACCTCATCCACCGAATATGTCCCGTTCATGCGCTTATCATAGAGATATTATCGCCCCGATCTCGCCATGCGGACCATGATAACACAGCTTGCAATATCACAGTATGACGACGCGAATATCCTGCAAAAAAGAACTATTCACTCGACAAAACAAGAATGGTGAGAGGCAGAAAAGCGGCGATAGAAGATAAGTCGGTTATCAGGACGTGATAAGCAACGATAAGGCTCTTGATTCGTTTCAGGTATTCGCCATACTCTTTGCGTCATGGAGCCTCGACGTTTAGTTGAGATCACATTAAGCCTGAAGTAGACAGAGGGAGAATACGTGGAGTTCTGGAATGCTGGAGGGTCTTTAAGCCGACTGAGGATGGCTATTAGCCTGGTGTCGGGGATAGTTGCCTTGATGATCGTGATGGGTGTATCGGCGGATGATGCGAGGGCTGAGACCGCGCTATCGTCCTGGTACGGGCCGGGGTTTGCGGGCAACCCGACGGCGAGTGGTGAGATCTACGACCCCTACGGTTATTCGGCGGCGCACAAGACGCTCCCGCTCGGGACCGATCTCGTCGTGAACTACGGCGGGCGTTCGGCCAACGTGGTGGTCAACGACCGGGGACCGTACATCGCAGGCAGGGAACTGGATCTCTCCCAGGGCGCGGCTGAGTATCTCGGTCTGGATCAGGCCGGTGTGGATTATGTAGATTACTCCATCGTCGGGCAGGGCTATTCAGAATCACAGACCCCGGAACCACAGACCTACTCCGAGCCGCAGACTTACTCGAATACCCAGACGACCTCGAACGTCAGTAGCTACGACTCCGGCGGCGGGTACTCGACCGGAGACGGTTACTCGACCTCCCAAACCTCGGTAGACGCGACGGGCGGCTACTCGGAGGTAACCCAGGGTGGAACAACGTATGACGCCGGGAGTGGAGCCTACGTCATCCAGTCCGGCGATACGCTCACCAACGTCGCGGCCTCACTCGGGGTGTCGGTTGACCACCTGGCAGCCACCAACGGTGTCTACGACGTGGACTACATCGTGAGCGGACAGACTCTGTACTTCTAGCGCAGCGAGTCTCTGCGCGGCCCGGAAGCACCCTAGCCGGGGGCTGGATTTCGGGCCCGAAGATTTTGCGGCTTTGTCAGGACAACTCGCTCGGAGGGGACTCCGAAGCGGTGAGGCAACGGGTTATAGTAGCCCGGAACCCGAACCGACCGGAGGAGGCGAATTGTCCACAAGTGGCGGAGAGCGAATCTCCGGGCTGTCATCCGGCCCACGGGCCGCACAGCGCGAAGGAGGAGAGCGGGGGAAGGTTGTTGTCCCCGAAGACGCAGCGGCGTTCCTCTCCCGGAGTCGCGTGGCCCGACTCGCCACCGCAGGCTCGAGCGGATCACCGCACGTCATCCCTGTCTGCTTCAGTGTCGCGCCCGGTGCGAGGCGTATCTACATCGCCCTCGATGAGAAGCCCAAGAGCGTGGACGTTCGCCGACTCAAGCGCGTCAGGAACATCCTGGAGAACCCGTACGTTGCCCTCACCGCCGACCACTACTCCGAGGACTGGAGCCACCTCGCCTTCGCGATGGTGAAGGGGGCGGCGGCCCTGCTAGAACCGGAAACAGCCGAGCATGCCGCTGCTATCCGGCTGCTCCGGGGCAAGTACCGACAGTACGAGCAGATGAAGATAGAAGCCAGCCCCGTGATCTCCATCACCCCCGAGAAAGTCGCGGTTTGGGGCGATTTATCATCGTTATCAGGTGGTGATACGACGGGGACGCCGCTTCTGGAAGGCCTGCGAGGGCGTCGTTCTGTTCGCCGCTACCTCGACCTCGGCGTGCCGGACGAAAAGGTCGAGCGAGTCCTCGAAGCCGCCCGCTGGGCACCGTCGCCACACGGGACACAGCCGTATCGGCTCGCCGTCATGCGATCTCCGCAGACCAAATCCCGGATCGCCAGCGCGATGGGCGAGGCCTGGACCCGCAACCTAGAGATGGACGAGCAGCCCGATAGAGTCGTGCAGAAGCGGCTCGACGGCTCCAGGAAGCGACTCATGGACGCCCCGGTTCTCATCCTTGTCTGCCTCTACACGGCGGACCTCGACCACTACCCGGACGAAAAACGCCAGCGCGACGAGGAGACGATGGCCGTGCAGTCGCTCGGGTCCGCGACCCAGAACATGCTCCTCGCCGCCTACGACGAGGGCCTCGATACCGGCTGGATGTGCGCCCCGCTCTTCACCCCCGAGACGGTCGTGAAGGCGTTGGGTCTCGGTGAAGACCTCGTTCCGCATGCTCTTATCACCCTCGGTTACGCCGATGGAGACCCGCCGAAACGACGCCCGAAGCGGTCGCTGCACGAACTCGTCGTCTACCGGGATTGACAGAAGTACGTGCCATGCGAAGCTACCAATCTGGTTCACAGATCCAGTATGCCGCGTTCCAAGGCCACGGAGACGGCAGCGGTCCGGTCGGAGACACCGAGTTTGTCGAAGGCGTGGATCAGGTGCGTCTTAACCGTCGCTTCGCTGATGTGGAGCTTTGACCCGATCTCCCGATTTCCTAACCCCTGGCGCACGAGCCGCAGCACGTCTGTCTCGCGTTCGCTGAGGTTGCGCTGCTTCGGGCTGCGGATGCTCTTCATCAGCTTGTCGGCAACCCTCGGGGCAAGCAACGCCCTCCCTGATGCCGTCGCTCGGACTGCGGCGTACAGGTCTTCACGCGGCGAGTCTTTCAAGAGATAGCCCGTAGCCCCGGCCTCCACAGCGCGCAGAATGTCCGCGTCCGAGTCGTAGGTCGTCAGGACGAGAACCTTGCTATCCGGGTTCGAGGACAGGATCTCCCGTATCGCCGTAACGCCGTCCGTGCGGGGCATTCGGAGGTCCATGAGGATGACATCCGGGGACAGCTTTTCCGCAAGCGTAACTGCCTCCGAGCCGTCCTCTGCCTCCCCGACTACCGCGAAGTCCGGCTGGCTTTCGAGCATGCTCACGAGGCCGCTCCTTACTACGGGGTGATCGTCTGTGATGACAATGCGGATTTCTTCCCCTGCCGATTCTGTCATCGCCGTATCTCCTCTGTCCCGGTAACTTCCGCCACTATCGGCATCTTCAGGGCGATGGTCGTGCCTGAACCGGATTTGCTCTCTACGGACAGTTCGCCGCCGAGGCTCTCGATTCTCTCGCGCATCGCACGCAGCCCGAAGCCACCATCGCCGGTGCGCTCGCAGTCCGAGGGGTCGAAGCCGCGCCCGTCATCCTGCACGTCGAGGAGTATCAGGTCGTCTGCGTAGGAGAGGGTAACGTTGACCTCGGTCGCGCCGGAGTGGCGGCGGGCGTTTGACAGAGCCTCCTGCGCGGCCCTCAGAAGCGCGACCTGCGTATCCTGAGAAAGTTGCGACTCCTCACCCGTAAGCTCGAAGCGAGCCGGGACGCCGGAAGCCTCCGACCACGAACTGCACAGGCGGAAGAGGGCGTCTGGTAGAGAAGAACCTTCCAGGATCTCGGGCCGGAGAGCGGCGACGAGCCGCCTCGCTTCTACGAGGTTCTCGCGGGATGTCCGCTTTGCCTGTTCGATGTGTCTGCGGGCTTCTTCGGGGGTGGACTCTTCGGAGGCTTCGAGGTGGGTTACGATGCTGATGAAACCCTGCGCGAGCGTATCGTGAATCTCCTTCGCGAGTCGGTCGCGTTCCGAAAGCATCCCGGCGCGGCGTTCCTCGGCGGCGAGATCAGCGCGGGTGGATTCCAGTTCATCTATGAGGCGTTGTCGTTCGTGGCTCTGGCGGATGATCGCCGCTATAAACAGCGAGAGAGCAACGGAGACGGGGAAGGATATGAGGAAGTACGTGAACGTCTGCGGCGAGAGTAGAGTCGCGAGCGGAGCATCGGCGTCGAGGTTGACCCACGTCATGTAGACCGATAAGACCAGAGCACCGGGGACAGCAAACCACAGCGTCCACAGCGTGAAATTCTGCCAGAACACGATAAACGCCATGAAGTTGTACGCTGGGTTTATGGAGATCATGGGCGCGAGCAGCAGCAGTACGACCACGAAGTAGATGAAGATCGCCGGGGTATTCCTGTTATTCCTGTATATGTACTCCGACTGACGAAACACCATGACGTGGTGCCACCCGCACAGAAGCAACGAAAGACCGAGAGCGATGAACCTCTCGCCGTTCGTCATGCCGCCGTTGAACTGGGCGATGACCGTTGAGATCGCAAGTAAGACATAGAACGCATAGAGCGAACCATAATGCCACTTTACCCACACATCGGTATCGTTCGCAGGCACGGTTACATCAGCGCAGTCCTCACCGCCCCGGCTCCGGATTCTCGACAGGATGTTCATAAAAGAAATACTACCTTTACTCCGTTACTCCCACCGGAAAGTACGGGACGATACGAAAACGGAAACCACCATCAAGCCAACCAGGATGGCCACCGGGAGCAGCGTCCATCCTTCCCCGACCCAGAGATCCCGAACGAGGTTCACGGCATAGGTGAGAGGGATAAAGTTCGACACCGAGAAGAGCCAGTCCGGGAACTGTTCCCGGGGAACCCACGCGCCGGAGAGGGCGATCATGGGAAAGAAAATGACCTGCCCCACAGCCGACGCGACCCGCACGCTTGGCATGAGGCTCGACAGAGCAAAGCCGAACGCGAAGAAGCTAAGGCTCGCGAGAACGATAGTTGCCAGCACAGAGATGGGATCCCCCGGCATCCTGAGATCGAAAACAAAAAACCCCACCACGAAGAGGAGCGCGATGCCGAGGAGCGTCGCCGCAAGGTTCACGAGGACGTGCGCCCCGAGGATCTCTTGCGGCTTGATGGGCGTCGCTCGAAGTCTTCTGAGAACTCCGTTCTGGCGGTAGCTCGCGATGGTCGTCGGCAGCCCGATAATGGCTACCGTACCTATGACCATCGCCGTGTATCCCGGCGTCAGGAGGTCAATGCTGCGGAGGTTCGAGCCGGGAACCTCGTATCCCCCGAACAGCGAACCGAACAGAAGCAGCGCGAGCGTCGGGAAGGCGAGCGTGAAGAACACCGCCGCAGGCTCCCTCAAGAACAACTTCATCTCCACGCGGGTCATGCTGTAGAGCGATCCCGTACGCAAGATTTCTCCTTCCGGTAGTGTGGTTTGTGATCTCCTACGATTCGCTTCAGCCTCTGGCGAGTTTCTCGACGCGGTCGAGCCTCTTTTCCACTATCTCCTGTCGCCTGCGGTATCCCATGAAGTACTGAACTAGCAGACCGACACCCCAGCCGATGGTCGCGTAGTAGAAAAAGATAAACTCCGGCAACAGGAGGAAGTTGAGGATCGCAAGAACCACGTTCACCACGACGATGATCACATGCACCCTGAAACTCTCTGCAACTACTTCCACCCCGACTTCTCGCGCGGCTCGCCTGTACTCGTCGAGCGTGATGTTCTCGTTCATTCTTCTGCACCTGACCTTTCTCGTTCAGACCGTCAGTATCTAGTCCCGAACCCTGCGTCTGGTGAGGGATATGAAAACGTCTTCGAGGGATGCGCGGTCTGTTTTGAGATCCCCGGCATCTACCCCGCGTCTCTCCAGCTCCGCCGCGACTGGCGCGAGGATGGAGCCGCCCGTAACCACGACCCGCTCTCCGTCCCGCGTCGCCCCGGTTACACCCCTGACTCCCTTCAGGCACGATGGGTCGAAGCCGTTTCCGACCGTGAAGGTAAGGCGAGTCTCCGCTGCGAGGTCGGATATGAGCTTGACGGGGGAGTCGAGCGCGATGACCTTCCCTCCGTCCACGACTGCCACGCGGTCGCAGAGCTGCTCCGCTTCGTCCATGAAGTGCGTTACCAGCACGACGGTCTTCCCGGCCTCGCGTATCCCGCGCACGAGTTCCCAGCTAGTCCGTCTGGCCTGCGGGTCCAGCCCAGTCGTAAGCTCGTCGAGAAACACGACTTCCGGGTCGTTTAAAAGAGCGAGCACCACGAATAGACGCTGTTTCTGCCCGCCGGAGAGGTTCGCAAAGTAAGCGTTCTGTTTGTCTGTAAGATCCCAGTCGGACATCAGCCGCTTCCAGTCGGCGGGTTTTTCATAGAACGACGAGTAGAGTTCCAGGGCTTCGCGTACCTTCAGCCGCTCCGGCAGGGCTGCCTGCTGCAACTGGATGCCGATGCGCCTACGCAGTTCATCACCGTGCCGTGACGGGTCGAGGCCGAGGACTTCGACCGTGCCGGAGTCCGGTTTTCGCATCCCGGTCAGGCATTCCACCGTAGTGGTTTTCCCCGCCCCGTTCGGGCCGACGACGCCGAAGATCTCACCCCGACCAACCTCGAACGACACATCGTCTACCGCAACGGTGTTGCCGTATCGCTTCCTGAGACCATCCGCCCTGATAACAGACTCCAAGACTCCTCCTCACGTATCCTTCGCTGTGAAGAAGTCTGGCGGCTGGACAGGCGAATTGGATCGGGGGATCGGCTACGTTTAGCCACGAATATGGTTGATGATGACTATCCACCAATCGGTTGATGCGAGACGAAAATCTCCGCTACCGGGAGATGTCCCGTAGCCGAGAGGCGCGATCTTCAAACTCCGAAAGTTTTCTTTCGGCGGAACGCTGCGAACCCTTTGGCATCCGCCCACTCACGGCTAGAGCAATGAATGCCTCGGTTACCCAAAGCGCATCGTCGAACTTGCCCTGTTGCTCGTAGATGTTCGCTAGCCGCTCGTAGGGATGGGTCGCTACGAACTCCCCGGCCACGCTCTCTTCGTAGAGTGATATTGCGGTTTCGATGTTGCCGCTCTGCTCCGCGTCCATCGCCTGATAGTTTCGCTCCAGAGCGGTGTCGTAGTCTTTTAGCAGGTCGTCGTCCGTCCCGATACGGTTTATCTCATCTTCCGCGAGCAAAGGCTCCCCGGTGGGTTCGCTACCCCCACCGAAGATACTCTTGAAAAATTTCATCCCTTCTACCTCAGACCTTCGAGTGCTGCCTCAGCTCCGGCGTACCGTATAGCGTGTTACGCAGTCGCGGCGTCCGGCCAAGCTCCCGGATGAGGCTTTCGAGTTCTTCGGGGAGCATCTCCTGGCCGTGATCCGCGCCCGCCGCCCGCGAAATGCTTTCGTTCATGAGCGTCCCGCCGAGGTCGTTGCAACCCGATTCCAGGGCAACCTTCGCACCTTCCGCGCCGAGCTTGACCCACGAAACCTGCACGTTGTCTATGTAGCCGTGCAAGGCTAACCTGCCGACGGCGTGCATCTTGATGGTCTCCGAGAACGTCGGGCCCCTGCGGGAGTTCCCCTGCAAGAAGAGCGGCGCGCCCATGTGCACGAACGGCAGCGGGATGAACTCGGTGAAGCCACCCGTCTCGGCCTGAAGGTCGCGCAGGACGAGCA
>JBPCNU010000006.1:0-3131 GCA_051000975.1 Rubrobacter sp. | reverse complement strand
TGCGGTTCGGGCTGGCTGGATGCGAGGTGCGGCCCATCGCGGGTTCTACGCGATGTTGCCGATCAGGGCCTGTGCCCCGACCCCGATGGCGACGGTGAGCGCGAGCGCGACTATCCAGACCACGACGATCAGCGGCGCGGAGGCCGGGCGTCCCTTCGGGGTTCCGTACATCGGTACTATGATCCGCAGGTAGACCGCCAGGGAGAGCACGCTGTTCAGGATCGCTGCGACCGCGAGCCACAGGAAGCCCGCCTCTATGGCCGCCCCGAAGAGCAGGAGCTTGCCCACGAAGCCTCCGAGCGGCGGGATGCCGACGAGAGAGATCAGGAACACCACCATCGCTATTCCGGCGAGCGGGGCCGAGCGTCCGAGGCCCGTGAAGTCGGTGAGGTTCCTCCCCACCTGTAAGACGATGGCGAACGCCCCGAGGTTCATCGCGGCATAGGCAGCGGCGAAGACGATCAAGGATCGCAGGGCCAGTTCCCCCTGACCGACGGCGACGATGCCGAGCAGGAAATACCCGGCCGGCGCGACCGACGAGTAGGCGAGCAGGCGCACGATGTTGTCCTGCACGAGCGCGGCGAGGTTGCCGTAGGTCATCGAGAGGACCGCAAGCGCTCCGACGATGTAGGGCCAGCCCGCCTCGCCCGGCGGCAGGTCGCCGACGACCTGTGCGAGAGCGAAGATCGCCCCGACCTTCGGCACGACCGAGAGGAAAGCCGCGACGGAGAGAGGGCCGCCGTCGTAGGCGTCCGGGGACCAGAAGTGAAACGGCGCGATGGCGGCCTTGTACCCGAGGCCGACGAGGACGGCGACCAGCCCGGCGGCGGCGGCCAGCGGCATCCCTTCCAACTGGCCGAGGTCCGAAAGGAGCGTCGAGCCGGTCGCCCCGAACCAGAAGGTGATCAGGAAGATCATCACCGCGCTCGTCACCGACCCGAAGACGAGGTACTTCATCGCCGCCTCGGTCGCCCGGTCATCGCGAGGATACGCCACCAGCGCGAAAGACCCGAGGCTCGACAGCAGCACCCCGAGCACGAGGAACATCACGTCCCCCGCCCCGGCGAGTACGAAAGCACCAAGCGCGGTGAAAGAGAAGAGCGCGTAGACCGTCCCTTCACGGTACGTGTCCTTCACCTCGCGGTAGGAGAGCAGGACGCAGAGTATGGTAGCTGGGAGCAGGACGAGCTTGGCCCAGACGCTCAAGGGGTCCACGCGGAAGGTGTCCTGAAAGACGGTCGTGTCCATACCGACGAGGGGTACAGAGAGGCCGGTCGCGACGAGTAGCCCGACGACCGTGAACGGGAGGCCGACCCTCGGCAGCCGGAGCATCTCGAAGACGAGCGCACCGACGGCGGTCAGGAGGACGGCGATCTCCGGTGCGAGCAGGGGCAGGTCGCGGCCCATGTTCATGCCGCCCATGCCTTCCATCCCGCCCATCTGCCCCATCCCTTGAAGGAGCGCGAACATCATGGCAGCAGGACCTCCGTGGTGGCGTGGATCACGTCGAGCGCGAGGAACGGCGCGACCCCGAGCAGCACCGTAAGGACCAGAAGCGGCGCGAGGGAGAGCAACTCACGGCGGTTCAGATCCTTGATTCCAGACCATCTCTCGTTGGGTTTGCCGAGCAGAGCAGCCCCGATCGCGCGCAGGTAGAGTCCGGCGGTTACGGCAAGCCCGAGAACGACGACTATCGCGAGCGGGTAGACATCGAGGGTTCCGAGGAAGATCTGGAACTCAGCCGGGAAGTGGGCCAGCCCCGGCAGCCCGAGCGAGGCGAAGGCCGCCAGAACGAAGAGCCAGCCGAAGACCGGCAGGGTACGGAGCAGCCCGCCGAAGTCCCCCATATCGCGGGTGTGCGTCCGCTCCTGGAGCATCCCGACGAGCAGGAACAAAGCCCCCGTCACGAAGCCGTGGGCGACCATTTGTAGCGTCGCCCCGTCGAGGACGAGCGAGCGCGTCGAGGCGTCGGTGCTCGCTGCCGCCACCCCGACCCCGACGACGACGTAGCCCATGTGGTTGACGCTCGTGTAGGCGACGAGGCGCTTGAGGTCCGTCTGCCCGAGCGCGACGAACGCCCCGTAGAGGGCGGAGAAGACGCCGAAAGCGACCACGACGGGGGCGAGGTCCCGGAAGGCATCCGGGGTCATCTGGAGGGCGAAGCGGATCAGACCATAAGCCCCGAGCTTCAGCATGACGCCCGCAAGGATCACGCTCCCCGCCGTCGGGGCATCGGTGTGGGCCAGCGGTAGCCAAGTGTGTACCGGGAAGACCGGCGTCTTGACGAAGAAGGTGACGAGCATCGCGACGAGGGCGAGCGTCGCCGCGATCCCGGTCAGGGGCGGCGAGCCTATGTAGGCCCGCATGTCGAAGGTGTTCGGGTCGCTCGCGAGGTAGAGGCCGAGGATGGCGAGCAGCAGGGGCAGGCTCCCGAGCAGCGTATAGATGAAGAACGTAAGCGCGGCCCGCTGCCTGTCGGCATATCCCCAGCCGGCGATGATGAAGTACATCCCGACGAGTGAGACCTCGAAGAAGACGTAGAAGAGGATCGCGTCGAGCGAGAGAAAGACCCCGAGACAGGCGGTTTCCATGAGCAGGAAGAGGGCGACGTAGGAACGGGCCCGCTCGCCGAGGTTCGAGGAGAAAACGAACGAGACGAAGAAGAGGATGGCCGTCATCAGGACGAGCGGGAGGCTGATGCCGTCCACGCCGACGCGGTAGGCCGCCTCGAGGGATGGTATCCACTCTACTTCCTCAACCTGCGAGAAGCCCTCGCCCGAAGGACCGCCACGCGCCCACAGGACCGCCGCCCCGAGGAGCGTGAGCCCGCTGGCGACGAGGCCAACGGCGTGAGAGGCTCGTGGCGTGGCGCCGCGCCAGAAGACGAGCAGCGCCGCGCCGAGAAGCGGAAGGAAGAGCGTCAGGGAGACTATCGGGAACCTCGGCCGCGCCTTTCTATGTGTTGTCTCTTCAAAAGCCCGAAGCTCCCAGAGCCGCTGCTGCGGCGAAAATAAGGATCGCGGCCCCGCCGACGACGGCGAAGACAAGCTCCTTGTGGACGAGGCCCGACTGGAGCAGCCGGGCGCGGGCGCCGAGATTCCGGGTTCCGCAGACCAGCGCCGCTATGAAGC
>JBPCNU010000005.1:0-9860 GCA_051000975.1 Rubrobacter sp. | reverse complement strand
AACATTGCGGCCTACAGGAAGTTCGTCTGACGCCGAACCGGTGAGTAGTATTTCTTTCCCGTGTCCTGTCTGATCGGCTCTACAGCAGCCGTCACGGCCGAACCCGAACCACGACGGCGACCGGGCTTCTCGATCCGAGCTTCTTCGTAGCATCTTGCAAGATCCCGCCCCTCCGACGAGCGCAGCGAGCCGCTACGCACCGGAGGAGGGAAACCTTTAGCCCGACTCCGTACTAAATGCTGAAGGGCTCCGATTCATCCGGCTCTTACCTGCCCTTCCGTGAGTATTCCCTCTGCCGTTCGCGCGAGTCTATTCGCCGCCTCCTCCACATCGGCCTCGGTCGTGAACCGCCCGAGGCTCAGGCGCACGGTCGAGGAGATGTCTTTCTCTTTCAGGCCCATCGCGAGCAGGACGTGCGACGGCTCCGGGTCGCGGGAAGCGCACGCCGACCCGGTCGAAGCCGCAACGCCGGGACAGTTCGCCAGAAGCTCTCCTGCGTTCAGCCCGCCGAACCTCACGCTCAGGGTGTTCGGGAGGGTCGTCTCCACATTCCCGTTGACCGTTGCCTCGACACCGAGCGAACCGAATCCCTCCCTGAGCAGGCCGAGCAGTCTCTCTTTCATCGAGGTCAGCCTCTTCGCTTCCTCCGTCAGGCTAGCGGCGGCGAGTTCAGCGGCCTTGCCGAAGCCGACGATACCCGGTACGTTGAGCGTTCCGCCGCGAAGCCCGTCCTCCTGCCCGCCCCCGGTGAACAGCGGCGCGAGGCCCGGTCGAACAGCCCGGCTCACGTACAGTGCTCCGACGCCTTTCGGGCCGTGCGCATTGTATGCTGAGAGGCTCATCATCGAGACGCCGAGGCTCCCGACATCGAGCGGGAGTCGTCCCAGAGTCTGAGCCGCGTCAGTGTGGAAGGGAACGCCGCGTTCGTTCGCAACCTTCGAGAGCGACGCGACGTTCTGTACCACCCCGGTCTCGTTGTTGGCGAGCATCACGGAGACGAGAGCGGTCTCATGCCGGATGCTTCTTCGCAGGTCGTCCGGGGAGACGAATCCGGCTTCGTCCACCGGCAGGACGGTGAGGGAGAGACCGTAGCTTTCGAGCGTTCGGGCGGTATTCAGAACGGCCTCGTGTTCGGTGGCGCAGACGATGAGATGGTCTCCGCCGGAGAGAGTCCCGCGCAGAGCGAGGTTATCGGACTCGGTCGCGCCGGAGGTGAAGATGATCTCCTCCGGCAGAGCTCCGATCGCCGCCGCGACTCGCTCCCGAGCCACCTCCACCGCCGCCTCGGCGGTCCAGCCGTAGGCGTGGGAGCCGGAGGCCGGATTGCCGAAGTCGCCTCTGAGGTACGGCAGCATCTCATCCAAAACCCGCCGGTCGAGCGGGGTCGTGGCATTATTATCCAAATATACTGGCAAGGTCGGCCTCTCTCCGGCGAGCCGGCGCGTCGGCCCGGTAGTGGCAGCCGAGGCTCATATCGTCAGCGAGGGCGGACTCCGTCACGGCGCGAGCGACGAGGAGCGTGCCTTCGAGCGTCGTCCCCGAGGCTCGCTCTTCCAGGTGTGAGATCTCCCGAAGCCCGGCCCGTAACCCCGATGCGTCACGCACTATGCCCGCTCTCTCCCAGAGGATTTTTCCGAGGGCAAGGAGTACGGACTCCTCTTCGGTCGCCCCGGCGCGGCCGAAGCCTGCCGAGTCTGTGACCGGGCCGGGCGAGAGACCCGACTCGACCGCGGCTTCACCGGCTCGCCAGCCGAAGAGCAGGCCTTCGAGCAGCGAGGTCGAGGCGAGGCGATTGGCCCCGTGAAGCCCGGTCGAGGCGACCTCTCCGGCCGCGAACAGGCCTGCCACGTTCGTTCGGCCCGCGAGGTCGGTGGCGACGCCGCCGCAGACGTAGTGCGCCGCCGGTGAGACGGGTACGGGCTCTTCGTCCGGGTCTATGCCCGCCGCGAGACACCGGACGTATATCTCCGGGAATCGTTTCGCGAACCAGCCTGCCGCTCGCCCCGTCCTGTGTGGCGTCGCATCGAGGTAGACGCAGGGGCGACCGCTCTTCTGCATCACGTCGAAGATCTCCCGTGTCACGACGTCCCTCGGGGCGAGGGAGCCGCCGGGGTGTTCGAGGAATTCGTCTCCCGAAGCGGTAACGAGAACCCCTCCTTCCCCGCGCACGGCCTCGGAGATGAGGGCGGCCCTGCCGGATGCTCGCGGCTCGTACAGAACGGTCGGATGGAACTGAACGTAGTGCAGGTCTCGGACGGCGGCCCCGGCTTTTATGGCGAGTGAGAGTCCGTCCCCGGTCGCGGAGGCGGGGTTGGTGGTTCGCTCGTACAGCCCGCCGTAACCGCCCGTCGCGAGCACGACGCTCCCCGCAAGCAACCGCCGGTTCTCGCCGCGACCGGAGTCTCGCACCCCCAGGCACCGACCATCGCGCATCAGGAGCGAGGTCAGCCGGGCTCCGGGGAGGACTTCTATCCTCGAATCAGCGGTGACGGCCTTCCACAGAGAGGTCTGTATAGCATCCCCGGTGGTGTCTTTTCTGTGGATGATCCTCGCCACCGAGTGCGCCCCTTCGCGGGTGAGCATGAAACGCCCATCCGCCCCCCGGCCGAAGGGAACGTGGAGTTCGTCTATAAGGAGCCTCTCGACGAGCTTCGGGCCTTCTTCTGCGAGGAGCCGGGCCGCCGCTCTCTCGCCCGCTCCCGCCCCGGCCCGGAGGACATCGTGAGTGAGGAGTTCCGGGGAGTCGTCGGGGGCAGTGTAGATTATGCCGCCCTGCGCGTAGCGGGTGTTCGTGTCTTGCGGCTCCGATTCCTTTGTGAGCAAGGCCACTCGACCGCCCGACCGGGCCGCCGCGAGGGCCGCCGAGCATCCGGCAACCCCCGTCCCTGCAACCACCACGTCGTATCTACCAGAGGCCGACACCATCAGCCCCGCCCGGAAGCGGTGAGCTTCAGGGAGATGTCCGCCGCGACCGCCGAGTGCGTCAGCGCGCCGACCGAGATGAGGTCCGGCCCGGCCTGAGCATGTTCGAAGACGTTGTGCAACCCGATGTTCCCGGAGACCTCTATGACCACCCCGCGACTCCTCCGCCGAACTATCCCGACGCAACGCGCGACCTCGGCCGGCGTCATGTTGTCCAGCAGGATGGCATCCGCCCCGGCCTCTATCGCCTCTTCGAGTCCTGCCTCGTCCTCGACTTCAACCTCGACCTTGAGCAGGTGAGGCGCCCCCGCCTTCGCCAGTTCCACCGCTCGTCCGACGCCACCCGCTACCTCGATGTGGTTGTCTTTTATGAGGATGCCGTCGTCGAGTCCGAAGCGGTGGTTGACGCCGCCCCCGGCCCGGACGGCGGCTTTCTCCAGAGCGCGGAGCCCCGGCGTAGTCTTGCGCGTGTCGCAGACCCTCGCCCCCGTGCCGGCTACGGCTTCGGCGTACCGGGCCGTCAGGGTCGCCACGCCCGAGAGGCGCATGAGGAGGTTCAGGGCTACCCGCTCGGCCCCGAGCAGACCTCGCGCCGGGCCTTCGATCTTCGCGATCACAATACCCGCCGCGACGCTCTCTCCCTCCGAAACGAGCGTCTCGAAGGCGAGGTCGTCGCCTGCGAGGTGCGTCTCGAAGATGAGCCTTGCAATCTCCAGCCCGAAGACGGTGAGCTCGCTCTTGGCGAGGAAGAAGCCGCTGGCCCGCGCCCCGGGCGTCACGGTCAGCTCGCTCGTTACGTCGCCGCGCCCGATGTCCTCCCGGAGCGCGACCTCGATGAAGCTCCTGAGTTCGCGGGTATCGAGTGTCGTGGCTACGCGAGACGCGTCCTTTACGCTGGTCGTCGTTGCGGCGGGTACATCGGTTGCGCCGGTCATCCTAGCTCCAGCATCCGTTCTATCGGGGCGAGGGCGCGCAGGCGCAGCTCTTCGTCTATCTCGATCCTCGGCTGGAGGTCTTCCATGCACCGGACGAGTTTCTCCAGAGTGTTGCGACGCATGTGCGGACACTCGGAGCAGACCTCGCAGCCGGGTCCGTCGCCGGGGGCGGGGATGAAGAGCTTGCCGGGCGAGGACTTCTGCATCTGGTGGATTATCCCGGCCTCCGTCGCGACGATGAATTCCCGGGTCGCGCTCACCTGGCTGTAGTCCAGGAGCGCGGTCGTGCTGCCGATGTGATCTGCGAGGTCGAGTACCCGGTCCTCGCACTCCGGGTGAGCCAAGACTTCGGCGTTAGGATGCCGGACTTTCAGTTGCCGGATCCTCTTCTCCGAGAACTGCACGTGGACGATGCAGCTCCCCGGCCACAGAACCATCTCCCGCCCGGTACTTTTCGCTACGTACCGCCCGAGATGCTTGTCCGGGCCGAAGATGATCGGCGTCCCCTCCGGGATGCTCTCGATGACGCGCTCCGCGTTCGATGAGGTACAGATGACGTCGGACAGCGCCTTGACCGCCGCCGAAGTGTTCACGTAGGAGACGACGGTGTGATCCGGCCTGGCCGCCACGAACTCCCCGAACGCCCCCGGCGGACAGCTCTCCGAGAGCGAACATCCCGCCTCCAGATCCGGCAACACCACGACCTTCTCCGGGTTGAGTATCTTCGCCGTCTCAGCCATGAAGTGAACCCCGCAGAAAACTATGACGTCCGCGCTCGTCCCCTGCGCCTCCCGCGCAAGCCCCAGCGAATCCCCGATGTAGTCCGCCACGTCCTGAATGCCCGGCTCCTGGTAATAGTGCGCCAGCACCACCGCGTTCAACTCACCCTTGAGCCGTTCTACCTCTTCTGCGAGATTCTTCACCGAACCTCGCCTGAGACCACCAGCGAAAGTCCCACTCCCGGTCAACGTCGCCGCCATTTCTCCTCCTTGTAACGACTTCAATGCCGCTTGCCACTCGTTTATGTTACAACCTATGCTGCTTGTAACATAGTGTTATTTTCAGTATCACACGCCCTCGAAGCAGATACAAGCAGATATATTTTCGGGTATTGTCGGGTGGGTGGGGTAGTTGTTATCATCGTCGGGTTCTGTAGCGGGTCGAGTTCGAGACGGGGGTTCTGCGGTCTTTTATTTCTTCTTTTGTTTCGGTGGATATTCCTTTGGGTCTGATCTCTTCGGATCCGTGGCCGGGGTCGGGCTTTGAGTCTGTCTGGCAGGAGGTCCGGGGTGCTGTTGCATCCGACCTCGCTCTCCGGGGCTTACGGTTGCGGCGAGTTCGGGGAGGAGGCTTTCCGGTTCGTGGAGTTCCTGGTGGAGGCCGGGCAGGGGATATGGCAGGTGTTGCCGCTTGGCCCGACGGACGGCGCCGGGTCGCCCTATTCATCGCCCTCGGCGTTCGCCGGGAACCCGATGCTCGTGAGTACCGGGCGTCTCGTCGCGGACGGGTTGCTCGAGGACGTACCGGTAGCCGCTCCCGGCCCAGTCGACTACGAGCGGGTCGTGCCGGAGAAGATGGCCCGGCTCCGAGAAGCGTACTCGCGGTGGCTCGAAGGACAACGTTCGGGTCAGGACTTCGAGGCGTTTCGGCAGGAGCAGCGGGGTTGGCTCTCGGACTACTCGCTCTACATGGCTTTGCAGGAAGAATACGGTGGTGACTGGAGCGTTTGGCCGGAGGGGCTTGCGTTCCGGGAGGCGGCCGCTCTGTTGGGGGCGCGGAAAGAGTTTGCGCAGGAGATCGGATTCTGGGAGTTCGTGCAGCATCGTTTCTTCCGGGACTGGGGTGAGGTAAAGCGGCAGGCCAACGAAGCCGGAATCTACATAGTCGGGGATGTGCCGATCTTCATCTCCCACGACTCGGCGGACGTGTGGGCGAACCGCGAGAAGTTCTTTCTGGATAGAGCCGGACACCCGACCGTCGTGGCCGGGGTTCCGCCGGACTACTTCTCCGAGGAAGGTCAGCTCTGGGGGAACCCGCTCTACCGCTGGGACGCGATGCGCGAGGACGGTTACGAGTGGTGGGTCGCAAGGATAAAGATGGCCCTCACGCAGTGCGACGTTTTGAGGTTGGATCACTTCCGGGGTTTCGAGGCTTACTGGGAGGTACCGGCGAGCGATGAGACTGCTAAAAGTGGCAAGTGGATCAAAGGGCCGGGTGCGGGGCTTTTCGAGAAACTACGAAGCTCGCTCGGTGAGTTGCCGCTGATCGCCGAAGACCTCGGGGATATAACCGACGAGGTGCGCGCCCTGCGCAAGAAACTAGGGCTGCCGGGGATGAAGGTCTTGCAGTTCGGGTTTTCGCATTCGGAGAACCCGTTTCTGCCGCACAACTACGAGGACGAAAACTGGGTCGTCTACACCGGTACCCACGACAACGACACGACCACCGGCTGGTTCTCATCCGCCCCGACGGAGCACCGCCGACTCGCCCGAACCTACACGGGCCGGGAGTACCCCGGTGCGTGGGACTTTATGCGGCTCGCCCACACCTCGCGGGCCGGGTGGTCCGTCGTTCCGATGCAGGATCTGCTCGGCCTCGCTTCGGAGGCCAGGATGAACACCCCCGGAATGCCGACCGGAAACTGGACCTGGCGCATGCAGAGCGAACCGGACGGGAACCTCGCCAATCGCCTGCGGAGACTTACTGCGGCGACCGGAAGGCTGTCACCCGAAGAGTAGGCTTCTTCAAAACGACTGTCACCCGCAAGCGTAGAAGGTTGAAGCGCGCGGGTTGCGGAAGCTCCCGCGACTGACTTTAGAGAAGACTACTGAAATTACTGAGGGGCCAGAAGAGCAGGAACGCCTCGCCCTCGATGTTCTCGTAAGGAACGGGGCCGAAGACCCGCGAGTCCTGCGAGTTGGCGCGGTTGTCGCCCATCATGAAGACGTGGTCTTCCGGGACGGTGAACGGCCCGTAGAAGCTGGAATCCGGCAACTCCGGATTCACATAAGGTTCGTTCTGGAGTTCGCCGTTCACGAAAAGGTTGCCTTCCTGGACCTGGATCTCATCCCCCGGAACCCCGATGACGCGCTTTATCAGGTCTTGCCGGGGATCGGAGCCGCCGGGTAGCAGGCTCGCGATGCCGGAGAACGGCCCGGGAGGCTCGTTGAAGATCTGTGCCGACGCCCCAGGCTCCTCCACGCTCTTGAAGACAAGGATGTCGCCCCGGTCGGGCTCGGCGAAACGGTAGATGAACTTGTTCACGAGGACGCGGTCGCCGACCTGAAGCGTCGGGACCATGCTCTCGGAGGGGATCCAGAACGCCTCCACGATAAACGGGCGAACTACTCCGAAGACGAGTGCGAAGGAGATGACGAGGATGATGAGGAATTCCGCGAACCCGCGCAAGGCAGACTTCTGCGGAGACCGTTTCTGGTCTTCACGTCGCTCACGGCGGGTCTCGAATTCGTCGGAACCGGGATTTCCCCGGTCGTCCTCGGATCTCGTCTGCTTGAATTCTTTCTCGGACATACGAGGGTAAAGGATACACCCGCCGAAGCCATCCGGCCGAATTTCTTTCGGGCGAATCCGCCGGAAACTTCCCTAGAAAATGCCGAAGACCCCAGCGAGCGTCCTGAGCGCGACGAGGACCATGAAACACGCGAACCCCACGCGCACCACGTTGTCCGGCAGCGGGTCGCGGATACGCACCCCGATCAACGCCCCGACGATGGAGCCGACGACGAGCGGCGGGAGTTCCGCCAGACGGTCGAAGCCCGTTGCGATGTAACCAAGACCGCCGACGAGGCCGGTGAACATCACGACCGCGAGGCTCGTCGAGACCGCTCGCTTCGCCGAGAGGCCGAGGCCGAGGACCATCAGCGGGACCATCACGACCCCACCCCCGACCCCAACGAGGCCGGAGAGCGCGCCGATGAATACCCCGGCCACGAAGACCGTCCAGGTCGGGATCTTCTGCACCCCCTCGTCCATCTCCGGGCGACCCTTCGCCGTCGGGTAAGCGAGTATTAGGAGCAGGATCGCGAAGGCGACCTCCACGACCGTCTCCGGCGAGATGCGGCTGATGGCGACCCCGATCAAAGACGAAGGTGCGACCGTTAGCGCGAAGAGCAAGGCCCACTTCCAGTTGGCAGGGTCCCGGCTCCTCTGGTTGCGAATCGTCCCGGAGAGCGAGGCGAAGACGATGATGATGAGGCTCGCCGCGACCGCTTCTTTTATGTTCCACCCGGCGGCGTAAACGAGGGCCGGAACGAAGACGATGCCGCCCCCGACCCCGGCGAGACCGGAGAGCATCCCCCCCACGATCCCGAAAACGGCCAGCACAAGAAGGTCGAAGATTTCCATGAAGCGCAGTCTACAGGACTACAACACCCCGGTCGCGTCCAGCAACACCCGAATCGCCACGCAGACCATGAAGACGGCGAACGACCGCTGGATGAAACGCTCCGAGAACCTCTCCCTGAGGCGCACCCCGAACCACGCCCCGCAGACGGAACCGACTATGAGGAGCGGAATCCCCGAGACCCGGTGGAACCCGGCGAAGTAGTAGCCGACCGCCCCGACCGTCGCGAGGGCGACCGTAACGGCGAGGCTCGTCGAGATGGCCGTTTTAGGTGCGATGCCGAAGCCGAGGATCATCATCGGAACCATCATCGCCGCGCCGCCGATCCCGACCAGCCCCGCGAGGGTCCCGATTCCGACCCCGGCCAGAAGCGCGAGCGCCGGATGCATGCGCCGTACGGGGGCGTCCTGCTTCACCGACCCGCGCCGGAAGGTCGGGTAGGCGAGCGAGAGCAGCATGCAGGCGAAGACCACCTCGACGAGCGCCCCCGGTGAGACGCTGCTTATAGCGACCCCGATCAAGGTCGCGGGCGCGACCGTCAGCGCGAAGGTCGCCGCCACCTTCAAGTCCGGCGGCGACTCACCCCGAAAGCTCCTGAAAGCCCCCGAAGCCGCAGAGAAGATCATGATGACCAGGCTCGCCGCGACGGCTTCTTTTATCCCCCAGCCCGCCCCGTACACCAGAGCCGGGACGAACACCCCGCCGCCCCCAACCCCGCGAGCATCCCCCCGAAAAGCCCCGCAAGCCCAAGGACGACGTACTCGACAAGCTCCGTCATTCCTTCGGACTCGAAACATCCTCGAAGGTCAGCTTTTCAGCGGCGGCATGGACTCCAGACTTCCAGAGGTAGGTTCCGTGGGTGTTCGAGATCATGGCCCGGTCCGAGTCTCGCACCTCTCTCACGACCCTGGCTGGGACGCCCGCCGCCAGCTTACCCGGTGGAACCTCCATCCCCGGCGGCACGACCGCCCCCGCCGCGACTACGGACCCGCTCCCGATGACCGCGCCGTTCAGGAGCGTCGCCCCCATACCGATGAGCGCGTCGTGCCTCACTATCGCGCCGTGGATGATCGCCCGATGTCCGACGGAGACCCTGTCTTCCAGCACCGCCGGGAATCCGGGGTCCGCGTGCATCATCGTCAGGTCCTGCACGTTGCACTCCTCACCGATGATGACCTCCTCTTCCTCGGCCCGCAGCACGCACCCGTACCAGACGCTCGACCGCGACCCGATACGTACCTTACCCACGACCACCACCCCCGACGCGACGAACACGTCCGGCGCGAGGCTTGGCGTCTGGCCCATCACCCTTCCGAAGAACGCCTCCAACTAGCGGCCCTTCCACTCCGGGCGGCGTTTCCCGGTGAAGGCGGCGACGCCCTCGCGGAAGTCCTCGCTCCCGTAGACGAGTCGTGTCAGATCGGCGGTATCGGGGAGCCCCGAAAGGTAGAAACGGTGCAGTGTCTCTTTGGACGCGCTTATGGTGAGCGGGGCGTACGAGGCGATGGTCTTGCAGAGTTCGGCGGCGCGGCTCTCGAGTCTGGACTCCAGGACGACCTCGTTCACGAGCCCGGCGGCGAGGGCTTCGGTTGCGGGGAGGAGCCTCGCGGTGAGGACGAGTTCCTTTGTCTTTGCGACGC
>JBPCNU010000004.1:0-5760 GCA_051000975.1 Rubrobacter sp. | reverse complement strand
CCTGAGGTACGCGACCATGTCCAGCCGCCTGAGGCGGACAAGTACCATATCACCCAGCCGCCGCGACGTTACCTCGTGCCGACGCCTCTCACGAAGCTCGGCTTCGATCTCATCTACAAGGTCCTCGACCTGCTCCTCGGATACTCGCTGCTTGGCACAGGCCTTCATTACGCCGGAGAACAACTTCTCCCGGTCGAAGGTCGCCTTGCCACCATCCCGTTTGAGCACGACCAGCCGAATCGGCTCCCGGCGCTCATACGTCGTGAACCGCTTCCCGCACCCGGGGGCGAGACATTCTCTGCGCCTGCGAACCGCATCCTTCGCCTCCGAGAGCCGCGAATCTATGACCTTCGTGTCTTCGTGATCACAGTACGGACACTGCACCTCGCTACCTCCATTACCAACTATCACCACAAAACATCACTAAAATGACCCTGAACAACCCTGACACTACATCTGGTATGCGAGAAACTTAACACACAACATTTGCCGACTTCAATTACGTCACCTTGAACCTGTTTCGCAGCTTGAATTTACCTTCAAGTCTCGATTCCCGCTGATTGCGCGGGATTTCGGTGGAAGCTCCGGCCAGAATTATTTTTCGAAAATTCTCCGAAATCCCCATGAAAAGCGGAATTGCCCGCAAAACAAGCGCCTTTAGCTTCAGGTGCAGTCGCAACCCTGAATTCTTGGTGCAGCCTAAGACTACCTGCCCTGTTTTATTGACCTTCGAGTTCAAGTTTACTGTCTCAGAGGGTTGTCTTGAGCTTGAAGTTTGTTTCGCTCCGCTAGCGACATACGACGAGCCTTGAAGAAATCCTTGAGCAGGGTGGCAGATTCTCTGGCAAGGAGGCCGCTCTCTACGGGTATCGTGTGGTTGAGCTTCGTATCCTGCGGGGTGTTATGGAGGGTCCCGGCGTATCCAGCCTTCGGATCAGGCGTGGCGTAGACGATTCGCTCGATGCGGGCGGCGTGGGCGGCTCCGGCGCACATCGGGCAGGGTTCCAGCGTGGCGTAGAGTGTGCAGCCCGAGAGACGCCACCCTCCGAGGGCTTCGGAGGCGCGGCGGATCGCAAGCAGCTCCGCATGAGCGGTCGGGTCTTTCGTAGCCTCGCGATCGTTGGCCGCGACCGCTACGACCTCATCTCCCCGCGCAACCACCGCCCCTACTGGAACCTCTCCTCGAGTCGCAGCCTCGGTTGCGGCGTCGAGTGCGAGTCGCATCATGGCGAAGTCGGTGGTCCGAAATGAGTTCTGCTCCGTCATCCCGGCGATGATAACAGCCAGACGAAAAGCTCCGGTACTAGAGTGGCCTCCGAGACTTCCTCGCTTATGGACTGCCTGCTACTCCTTGAGAAGCTCCACCCTGAACTTTCACGGGTTCTCTGATGCTCTCTCTAACCAGAGACTCTCGGGACAGAGGATATTCCTACTTTCAAGAGAGCATACCTCTAGTCTCCTTGATCTAAAGCCCCTCCTGCACTCTTCGGAAAGACACCGCGTACTCTTTACCCTACTACTGATCCCTCGACCTCGAGAAGGTTCCGATCCCCGGCAATCGTGGACCAATATTTCTATACCTCAGCCTTAGCTTTATTGTCAACTTGAAGTTCAGGTACATCTAGTATGAACAGCGCAAACTCCTGCAAATATCGTTGTTCACGGCGTTTACGCTGCCTGGCTGCGCTTGTAGTCGAAGGTTACTCTACACCGCCGTTGACCCCGGCCCACTGGCGAGCTGGGAGCCCCCAGAGGGTAATGAATCCTGCCGCTGCAGCCTCATCGAAGGTGCTGCCTGCTTCGTAGGTAGCGAGGTCCTTGCTGTAGAGAGCTTTGGGGGCGGTGCGGCCGACGACGGTTGCGGAGCCTTTGTGGAGCTTGACTCGGATGGTGCCGGAGACGGTCTTCTGAGTGTCTTCGATGAAGGCATCGAGGGCAGACTTGAGGGGGGTAAACCAGAGGCCATCGTAGGTCAGTTCGGCGTAGCGTTGCTCGATGGTCGCCTTGAAGCGGATGACGTCTTTGGTGAGCGTCATGGATTCGAGGGCTCTGTGGGCCTTGATGATAGTTACTCCGGCAGGGGCTTCGTAGATCTCCCGGCTCTTGATGCCGACCAGCCGGTCTTCGATCATGTCTATCCGTCCGACGCCGTGCTTGCCCGCCACCTCACCGAGCTTGACGAGGATGTCCAGCAGCGGCAGGTTCCCACCGTCCAGAGAGACGGGCAGACCGCGCTCGAAGCCCAGCTCGACGTAGGTCGGTTCGTCGGGGGAGGTCTCCGGGTCGGCGGTTATACGGTACACGTCGGACTGCGGTTCGTAGTCCGGGTCTTCGAGCGGCCCGGCCTCGATGGAGCGACCGTAGAGGTTCGCGTCGATCGAGTACGGAGATTCTTTCGTGATGTCGCTTGAGAACGGGAGGCCGTGCTTTTCGGCGTAGGCGATCTCCTCCGGTCGGTTCATCCCCCAGTCACGCACCGGGGCGACGACGGTCAAGTCGGGGGCGATAGAAGCCGTCGTCACGTCGAAGCGGACCTGATCGTTGCCCTTCCCAGTCGAGCCGTGCGCGATGTGCGTCGCTCCGACCTCGCGTGCGGCCTCGACCATCTTCTTCGCTATAAGCGGACGGCCCAGGGCGGTGAAGAGCGGGTACTCGCCGCCGTACGTAGCGTTTGCCTTTATAGCCGGAGCGATGTATTCGTTCACGAACTCATCTTTCGCGTCGCGCACGAATGCGGCCTTAGCGCCGATGCCGAGTGCCTTCGACTCCACGTCGTCGGCGGGTTCACCCTGTCCGAGGTCGAGATAGAGGGCGTATGGCTCGGCTCCCTGCTCCAGAAACCACTTCAGGCAGACGGATGTATCAAGGCCGCCCGAATAGGCGAGAACTACCTTCTTGCCGCTGAGATCGCTCGTGGAATTCATGGTCGTCGTTCGCTCCTATTCTGTCATATTACCCGGTGTCGTTGGTGTAGTTCGGTTGAGTGCGTTTCCTCAGCGGAGTTCGAGCCTCATCATGAAGGACTCGCCCCCGGCGCGGTTCGTTACCTCGCGACCCTCGACGGCTTTGAAACCGAGGCGACGGTAGAGCCTGAGGGCCGGTTGGTTATCCTGGCGAACGCTCAGAGAAATAGCCGGATATCTCCCGACGGACTCGGAGATGACGAGCTCGATCAAAGCCCGCCCGATCCCCTCGCCCCGTTCCCCGGCGCGTACCCCGACGGCAAGCTCCGGCACGTCCTCGCCAACGAAGCCGTAGCCGGGATCTTCCGCCGGAAAGAGCCTCACCCATGCCGCCCCGAGCGGCTCACCGGAGGCGTCCTCCGCGACGAAACCGAGGTCTCCGTCTTGGCCCCAGCCGTCTATGTAGCGGGAGAGTTCCGGGTCGTAGGCGACCGCCTCCTCATTCTCGGCGTGGGCGGCGGCGGTCAGCATCTCGCGCATGAAATCCTCGTCGCCGAACATCAGCGGACGCAGCACCGGAGCCTCGACGAACGTGTGTCCGGCCTCTGGCAGAATGGAAGTAACCCTGCCGAGATGCTCCTCCTTCACGAACAGATAATCCGTCTCGAAAGTCGAGACGACGAAGACCGGGATCTCCGCCTCTGCCAGAGGTACCGTGAGGCTTGAGATCACACCCGTCTGCGAGAACTCGAGCGAACCCTCGACCTTGATCGCACACCACCCGGATTCAACCTCCGCTCCCTCCGGCGCATATCTTTCGTCACAGACGATGGAGAGTTCGTCCGGCGTGCGCGTGACGGAGAAGACCCCGGCGTCCACCGGCACGGAGATGCTCGACCGTCGGTCCATCCAGCAGACGACGAACCTTCCGCTTAAAACCAGAAGACGCAGCGGTTTCACTCTCTCATCCAAACCGCCGGACCTACTCTATGTTCCCGGCGAGGCGCGTCCTGGCACGGCATACGTCGGAGATAAGGTTGGCGACCTCCTCGGCGCAGTCGTCGTCCGGCGTGATTATGAGCACCGTATCCTGACCGGCTATCGTGCCGATGAGCGGGATGCCCCTCACCCTGTCCAGCACGCTCGATACCGCCCCCGCCGTACCGTCGCGGGTCTGCACCACGACTTGGTTCCGGGCCGCCGTCAGACCAACGATGAAGCTCGGCAACACTTCGATGCCAGCAGATCCAGGATCATGCGGCAACGCCAGATACCGGCTCCCGACCTTCAGCACCCCGAGCTCCGCGAGGTCGCGGCTCACCGTCGCCTGCCCGACCTCGACGCCCTCGCTCGCCAGCGCCTCGACCACGCCCTGCTGCGTCCCGAGCTCCCGCTCACTGATGAGCGTAAGGATCATGCCCTGCCTCGTTACCTTGTCCACGGACTTCTCCAACTCCTCGCTCACGCCAGATACTCCAGCCCGAGATCCTCTGCATACCCGAGCGCGAGGTTCATGTTCTGGACCGCAGCCCCCGACGCCCCCTTCAGCAGGTTGTCTATAGTGGCGAACAACACCAGCTTCCCGGCCCGCGCATCGTTCGCCGCCGACAGCCTCGCCCGGTTCGTACCCGTAACGTGCGACATCTCGGGAACCTCGGCGCGCGCCTCCACGAACCGCGAGCCACCGTAGTCCTCCGCGTACCATTCCAGGACTTCCTTCGCCGCCGGAACTTCGCCGTCGAACTCGACCGTTATCGTCTCGTACTCGCCCCTCGAAGCCGGTATGAGGTGCGGGATGAACGTTACGGGCGGACAGCTTCCGACCCTCCGTAACATCGCCTCGATCTCGGGCGTGTGACGGTGGTTCGTCAAACCTTCCGACACCCCGTACGCGCTCGCGTTCTCGTTGACGGTCACGAAGTGCGTCTTGACGCTCGGCTTCGCCCCCGCCCCGCTCACGCCGGATAAAGCGTTGATCGTCACCGACGACACACGCCTCCCGACTATCTTGATAACCGGAGCCAGCGCCAGAATAGCCGCCGTCGGGTAACACCCCGGATTTGCGATGAGACGCCCCTCCGAGGCCCCGAAGACCTCCGGCAACCCGTAGTGTGCCTCCCCGAACAACTCAGGCGCGGGATGCTCCCCGTACCACTCCTCGTACATTGCAGCCCCCGGCAACCGGAAGTCCGCTGACAGGTCCACTACGAGCCGCGCACCGGCGTCCAGCAACCCCCTGACCGTCTCCGCGCTCTCCCGGTGACCGTACGCCACGAAAGCAACATCCAGCCCGGAGGCGTCTATAGACTCCGGCGGCAGGTAATCCTCCGCGAACGAAATATGCGGATACACCTCCGACACCGGACGGCCCGCATACCCCCGCGAAGCAACGGCAAGAGAACCGACCTTCGGGTGCGCTGCGAGGAGCCGCACAAGCTCCGAACCCGCGTACCCGCTGCCACCGTATATCCCAACCTTCGAACTCATGGCCGCTATTGAACCAGCCACGTAATATTTATTCAAGTAAATGAATAAACGCGTTGACTCTCGCGGGCGCGGATGTCAAAATAGCTGGCGTGATGAATAAAAATTCAGTAAACGGAATAAATTTCGTATCGTCTGCCAAGGCGGAGGAGGTCTCCGGGAAGGGTGTGACGGCGGCGGCGGGTTTCTTCGCGTCCGGCGTGTCGTGCGGGGTGCGGCGTAAGGGTGTCCTCGACCTCGCGGTGTTGTATTCGGAGGTTCCGTGCGTGGCCGCCGGGGTTTACACGCGAAACGCCTTCAGGGGCGCGCCGCTCTCGGTGACGGGGGCGGCGGTCGCAAACGGGACGCTCCGGGCCGTCGTCGTCAACAGCGG
>JBPCNU010000003.1:0-10306 GCA_051000975.1 Rubrobacter sp. | reverse complement strand
CCACGTGTTACTCACCCGTTCGCCACTTTACTAACCCCGAAGGGCTTTCTCGTTCGACTTGCATGTCTAAAGCACACCGTCAGCGTTCGTCCTGAGCCAAGATCAAACTCTCCGAACAGACTTCCCTTGCAGAACCCGAAGGCTCTGACTTAGTCTTGGTTGTGTGGTCTTTCTCCGCGCGACGATCTCCTGATTACTCCGGGATCGCTGAGAGTCGGTCAACTTGGCTTTGTTTAGACGGGTTGTATTAACCTTTGTCTTTTGCTGCTATTCAGTCTTCAAGACCTCCAATCCCCTCGCCTCTCGGCGGAGCTTCGATTACGGGACTATAGTTCCCTCTGGCGATTGAAATGCCCACTTCTCAGTGGGCTTCGGACTTACCTGCTGTTTGAGGTATTCACCGTTTCGCTTCGCTTCAGTTATCAAGTCGCTTTCCGTAATGCCCGGAGGAGTATAGCAGCGGTCCCAAGGGTGTCAACGGGATTCACCCAAACTGGCTACAAGTTTTTTGTACCCGTGTTTCATCCTGCTACAAACTCCTGCAAACCGTGACTTTTAGCTTACCTCTCTCGGGCTTTCTAGGCGAGCGTAGCGTCGTTTTCCGACCTGCAGCACCTTGCCGGAGAGGTAGTCGGAGCTCAGGGTAAGTTTTTCGTCCGTTAGCTGTTCTCCATCGATTCTGACGGCACCGCCTTTCACGAACCGTCGTGCCTCTCCGTTGGTCTTCGCGAAGCCCGCCCGGGTTATGAGGTCTACGATCCAGACCTCTCCCCCCTCCACGGCTAACCCCGGAACGTCCCCGGGGACGCCTCGCTTCGTCACGGTGTCGAAGTGCTGCTCAGCCGCCTGGCTCGCTTCTTCTCCGTGGAGCGCGGCTACGAGCCTGCGCCCGAGGTTCCGTTTCTGGTAGACGGGTTCGCCTTCGGGGAGCGTCGTGACTAGAAGGAGGGCGTAGTAGTTGGGCATGAGATCGTCTGGAATTGACATGACTTTGCCGAAGACGTTGGCGGGGGTGTCGGTCAGGCCGATGTAGTTGCCGAGCGACTTCGACATCTTCTTCTGTCCGTCGGTTCCTACCAGCAGGGGCATCGTGAGTACGCACTGCGGGGTTTTCCCGTAGAACTCCATGACGTGGCGGCCCATGAGAAGGTTGTAGAGTTGGTCGGTGCCGCCGAGTTCCACGTCGGAGCTTACGGCGACGGAGTCGTAGGCCTGCATCATCGGGTAGAGGAGTTCTGTGAGGGAGATGGATTCGTTCGAGGCGAAGCGTTTGGAGAAGTCGTCGCGCTCTAATATGCGGGCCACGGTGGTGGAGCGGGTCAGGTGAATGATGTCGGCCATATCGAGCGGCGCGAGCCACTCGGAGTTGCACCTGACCTCGGTCTTCTCGGGGTCCAGGACGAGATAGGCTTGATCCAGGTAGGTCTTCGTATTCGCCTCTGTCTCTTCGCGCGTCAATACAGGGCGCGTTTTGGAGCGGCCCGAGGGGTCGCCGACGAGGGCCGTGTAATCACCGATGATGAGAACGGCTGTGTGGCCGAGATTCTGGAACTCCCGAAGCTTCCTGAGGATGACGGAGTGCCCGAGGTGGATATCCGGTGCGGTCGGATCCATGCATAGTTTTATCCGGAGGGTCTTGCCGCTTCGTAGCTGGTTTACGAGTGCGGTTTGAGGGACGACGTCTACGGCATTTGCGAAGAGTCCCGAGGCGGGATGCGCGGATAAAGGATTCTTGGACATGGGTTTCTCACCTTGCTGTTCTGTATAGGTTTCGTTTCGGAACTGTATCAAAGAGGAGTTTAGTGTAGTATACCGGGCCGATGGCTCGTACTTATCCAAAACAGTCTGGCCGTGGGGGTTCGCGGGATTCCGGCTCCGGTCGGTCCCCACAGAAGCAGCGGCAGATCAGACCACCGGCAAAATCGGTAAAGAAGAGTCGCTTCGCCATCATCAAGGCGAAGGTTCTCTGGTTTATCGGGATGGCTCTCTTGATCTCGTTCGTGGCGGGGCTGTGTTTCGCCATCGGTGGTTATCTCGGGCTGGTCAAGAGCGTCAATCAGCTCGGGGTTGCAGAGAACATAGAGACTCACCCGACTTACATATATTCGGCCCCGCTCGGTGAGGCGGAGGGTTCGAGGCGAGTCATAGGCACGATCTTTCAGGGTGAGAACCGCAAGACGACTACGCTGGATCAGATGCCGCCGGACTTGCTCAACGCGCTGGTTGCGAAGGAGGACGAGAGGTTTCGGGAGCATGCCGGGGTAGACGTGTGGGGCATCATGCGCGCTCTGTACGTGGACGTCCGGGCTGGGGAGGTCGTCGAGGGTGCATCTACGATCACGCAGCAGTACGTCAGGAACGCCTATCTCTCGCAGGAGACGACGATCAAGCGCAAAGTCAAGGAGGCTTTGATAGCGATCCAGATAGAGACGGTGAGGAGCAAGGATGAGATCCTCGCCGACTACCTGAATACCGCTTACTTCGGGAGCAACGCCTACGGGGTCGAGGCGGCTTCGGAGACGTACTTCAACAAGTCCGTGCGAGACCTGACGGTTGGTGAGTCAGCGACGCTCGTTGGGCTCGTGTGGTCGCCGTCAACGCTCGGAGAGGATAAGGAAGGGGCAAAGGCCCAGCGCGACCTCGTCATCGAGCAGATGTACGGTGCGGGGTATCTGACTCAGCAGGACTATGAGGCCGCCCTCGAGGAGCCGATGCCGCAGGAGTGGCCGCAGGCGGCAATGGTCGAGAGCGGGCTCAGGGGGCCGCAGATCACACGCAACTTCACCGAGATGGTGCAGGATCAGCTCATAAACGAGTACGGGGCAAACACCGTGCTCCAGGGTGGCCTGACCGTGTATACGACGCTCGACCTCAAAGCACAGCAGGCCGCGCAGGACGTGATCTACGGCCCCGCAGGCTACCTCGCGAGCCCCGACGCACCGGACGCCGCGCTGATCTCGATAGACCAGCGGACGGGTGAGATTCGTGCGATGGTCGGCAACCGCGACCAGTCCTCGCAGTTCAACCTCGCCACACAGTCGCGCCGCCAGCCGGGGAGTTCCTTCAAACCGTTCGCTCTGATCGCAGCTCTGGAGCAGGGCATTGACCCGTCGACCCAGTTCGTTTCGGAGGACAAGGTCTACCGGCCCGGCTCCGGCAGCGGTCTGAAGGAGAAGTGGGAAGTCGAGAACTTCGCCGGGGCCGAGCGCGGCTCCATAGGCCTCGAAGAAGCGCTCTGGGAGTCCGACAACACGGTCTTTACGGACCTGATGATGAATATCGGCGGGCGGGGTCTTACGAACGGTCCCGCCGCCGTCGCCGACGTAGCCACGCGGCTCGGGTTGACCGCAGACTTCGGCGAGGGTGACCCTTCCATAGTCCTCGGTACGAAGGAGCAGTCACCGCTGGAGATGACTCAGGCCTACGCAACCATCGCCAACGACGGGGCACGCCTCGACGTGAGCGCTATAGACCGTGTGGTGCAGAACGAGGATCAGGAGAACGAGCGGATTCTCGAAGAGAACGAGGCTGGCGAGGGATTCCAGGCGATTGCACCGGAGATAGCGCGCCAGATGACTAGCATGATGCTCGGAGACGTGGTCTGGGGCATAGCGGATGACGCGGCTCTGGACAATGGTCAGCCGGTAGCGGGTAAGACCGGAACGAGCGAGAGCTTCTTCGACTCATGGTTCCTTGGATATACGCCGGAGCTCACAACCGGGATCTGGATGGGCTACGGCGAGGGCGGCGCAACGCTCGAAGACTACCTCGACCCGGAGGGCATCTCCTACGGTGCCTACGGCTCTCCGGAGGAAATCTTCAGCGACTATATGACCGAGGCCTACGGCGACGCTCCGGTTACGGAGTTCGGCGACGGCATCGAAGTTCCCCCCGGGCCAGAAGGAGAGTCAGCTCCGACGACCTCGTCTTTATCTTCGTCCACAGAACCAGCGGGCGGTTCGGCGAATGCGAATACCGGATCCAACGGCCAGGGTGTCTACGACCCGACGACGGGCACTTACCAGTAGGTCGCTACGAAGAAGACGACTGGTAGTACCTTCGTAGTTCCGTCCCGCTAACCTCAGCGGGCTTCACCGAGACATCTTTCTCTCCGGTCGCCAGGTATCTCCAGGGAAGTTCGACGCCCTTCGTTATCCCGATCCTCGTGGTCGAGATCGCTTCACCCTCAAGAGCGTCGAAATCTCCCCAGAGAACGAGCAGCGGGCCTTCGGCGAGGTCACTCCCGTCTAGCGAGGTATCTACCCCGAGAGCCTGCGAGAGCTTGCCGGGGCCGTTCGTGAGGTCTTTCGGCTTGACCTTCAGACCCCGCCTTTCGGCCATGATCTCCACTCCCTTCGTCGGGCGGATGGCACGGATGAGAACCGCACTGCCGTAGCCCTCTTCCTCGCAGACGAGGTTGATGAGGCTGTGTATTCCGTAGGAGAGGTAGAGGTAGGCGACGCCCGGCGCGGCGAAGAGGTTGCGGTTGCGCATCGTCGGGCCGTTGTAGGCATGGCAGGCCGGGTCGTACTGACGATAAGCCTCCGTCTCCACAATAATCCCGGCGGTGATGCTCTCGTCGGTTTCGTGAGAGAGGGTGCATCCGCGAAGGTCTATGGCGACCTCGCGGGAGTCGCGGTTATAGAAGTCTGTCGGGAGGCTCTTTCCGGCTCTCAGGCGGTCCCTCCTCTCCCGTCAGGTCCGAGATGCGGGCGGTGAGTCGGTCGAGGTCAAGTCCGGCTTCGGAGCGAATGGACGATTTCAAGAGCGGCCTGACCTGTCCGATCTGAACCTGAAGTTCCCGCAGAAGCTCGACGGCCCCGCTCTCCGGCCCGACCATGTCTCTTAGAATCGTCGTCTCGGTGCGACCGGCGACGAGCGGCTCCCTGATGCCTTCGACGTAGACGAGCGTGCGGCGTCCGCTGCCCCGGTCTTCTTCGATTGGTATAAGGGCCACTATCTTGTCGGAGCGAACGAACTTACCGAAACCCAAGGCGACGATACGGTCAGGGATGATCTTCATAAGTGAGGCGCATCTTAACATAGCGTCTGCGGGGAGCGGCGGTTATATTCACCCCATGCAAACCGAGAGAGACAATTACCTGAAATCGAACGGACGCGTCGAGTTGCGTCACCACGAACACACCGACTTCGCGCTCTACGAAGAGTGGTACGCCGATGAGGAGATATGGAACCTCTCTAGCTGGCGACCCGGCCCGATGAAACCCGCAGAGACCCGCCGGCTCTTCGAGAGCCGCGATAACTCGAACGCCGACGTATCCTTCGCCATCTGTCTCCGGGGCAAGAGCAAATCAACCAGAACGGTTATCGGGGTGATCGGCCTGATGAACCTAAACGAGGTTACTGCCTCGGCGGACCTCTCGATAATCATCGGTAGTCCCGAACACCGGGGCCTCGGCTACGGCCCGGAGGCGATGGAGTTGATGCTGGCTCACGGCTTCGAGGAGGTCGGACTGAGGAAAATCTGTCTGAGCGTCTTCGACTTCAACGGTATCGCGATCAGAACCTACCAGAAGCTCGGCTTCGTCTACGACGGGAGAATACCGAAGGCCGTTACCCGGAACGACGGCCCGCACGATGCTATTCTGATGATGATAACCGCAGACGAATGGCGCGAACGCTACTCCTAGAGTCCGGTAAGGATAGACGCACCGGTAGGCCGCCTTAGCCCCGCACCTGCGCTCCGAAACGCTCCTCGAGCGCGGCCACGATAGCCTTCATCTCGTCGTCTACGACCTCGTCCGTGAGGGTTTCGTTGCCGCCGAAGACGAACGAGAGAGCGACGCTCTTCTTGCCTGCTTGGACCTGGTCTCCGTCGTAGACATCGAAGATTCCGGACTCTCTGAGCTTACCGCTGGCCGCCGAGCGCGCCGACTCAAGGAGCTCCGCAGCCGGGACTTTGGACCCGACGACGACCGCGAGATCCCGCGCGACCGACGGAACGTTGAAGAAGACCTCGAAGTCTGGTTCCGGGGCGGCGTCACAGACGGAGAGTTCCAGCTCGAAAGCCGCGATTTTTCTCCCCTGCCCGTCATCCAGGTCGAAGGCCAACGCGAAGGCCGGATGAACCTCACCGACCCATCCGACTTCCTTCTCCCCTACCTTCACCACTGCCGAACGACCCGGATGCAAGAACACCTTTTCAGCCCGCTCGAAGGTAGCACCGGGAACGATGCGCTCGACTACACCCTTGACTCCGAAGAACTCGATGGCGTCGGTGGTTGCCTTCGGGAGCCAGGAAGAAGCCCGAACATCACCATCCACGACGACCGCAACCCGCGAAGTTTCCGTCACTCCCGTCAGGGACGACTCTGGACCGTTACCATCGCGCTCGCCGCGCAGCCTGAACGCCGCCGAAGGCCCGGCCTCCGCTGAATCCGAAGACCTCTCGTAGACGCGCCCGACCTCGAAGAGGCCACCGCCGTGCGAGCCGAACGCCCGGTTTCGTGCGGTCGCGTCGAGGAGGCCGGGCAGGAGCGTCGTCCTGAGATCCTTCATCTCCCGGTTGAGTGGGTTTTCGAGCGTAACGGTATTGCCCTCTCCGAGCGCCTCACCCCAGCGAGCCGGGCCGAACGGATAGAGCATCGCCTCGGACAGTCCGAGGTCGGCGAGCAAGTAGCGCAGCTTGCGAGTGCGCTGCTGCTGAAGCGTCAGGCCACCCGGCACGGAGGCCGCCGGGATCTCCTCCGGGACTACATCGAGGCCCACTAGCCGCCCGACTTCTTCTATGAGATCCACCTCGCGGCTCAGGTCGCGCCGGAAGGTCGGGACTTCGACCGCAAGGATCCCGCGCCCTTCGACCTCACAACCGAGCGCGGCAAGATAGCCCGCAACCTCATCCCCGGAAACCTCGACCCCGAGCAGAGCCTCAGCCCGTGGCAGGCGCATCGTAACCTTCTTCGGCCTGACGGGCTCCGGGTACTCGCTCATAGTGTCCGCAGCGATATCTCCTCCGGCGTTCTCAGAGATGAGCGATGCTACGCGCTCTATGGCGAAGCCCACCATCTCCGGGTCGAGGCCGCGCTCGTAACGACCCGAAGCATCGGTTCTCAGGCTAAGCTTCGAGGATGTTTCAAGGATGTTCATTCCATCGAAGGTGGCTACTTCGATCAGGAGATCGGTCGTCTTCTCCGAGACCTCGGCCTCCTCACCGCCCATCACACCCGCTATCGCCCGACCGCGCTCCTCGTCGGCGATGACGAGCATGTTCCTATCGAGCTTGCGAACGGAGGCATCTATCAAGGTCAGTTTCTCGCCGGCGTTCGCCCGTCGCACGACGATGCCGCCGGCGATCTCCTGCGCGTCGAAGGCGTGGATCGGCTGCCCAGTCTCAAGCATCGTGAAGTTCGTCGCGTCCACGACGGCGTTTATAGGCCGCATCCCCGCCGCGTAAACCCAACGCCTCACCTTCACCGGAGACTTTCGGCGCGCGTCCACACCCGACACCCGCCGAAGATCGTAGCGCGGGCAGAGCGTCGCATCCTCCACTTGCAACATGTACTCCGAGGTCGGTTTTCCGCCAGCCTCGAAGTCCAACTCAGGCACACGGAAGTCCGTCTTCAGGATGGCGGCGAGCTCTCGTGCCACCCCGATAATGCCCCACAGGTCGGGACGATTCGGGGTCACGTCTATGTCGAGGACGACTTCGTTTACCGGGAAGTAGTCCGTGAGCGGCTTTCCGGTTTCGTATGTCTCGTCGAGGAGCATGATGCCGTCGTGTTCGTTCGACATGCCAAGCTCGCGCTCGCTCATCATCATTCCGTACGACTCGAGACCCCGGAGCTTCGCCTTCTTGAGCTTCGTCCCGTCGGCGAGGCGGCTTCCGGGGAGGATGATGGGGACCCGTGCTCCAGCGTAAGGGTTGGGCGCGCCCGTGACGATCTGAACCTCGGAGCCGCCCACATCTACCTTCGAGACGTGGAGCTTGTCGGCGTTCGGATGCTTGTTGAAGGTGAGGAGCTCACCGACGACGACCTCACCCTCCGGCACACCATAGTGATATACGCCGTCGATCTCCTGCGAGTGGAGCGTGATGACGCGCACGAGTTCTTCTACGGAGAGGTCGAAGTCGATATATTCACGGAGCCACGAAAGAGGAACGCGCACAGCTAGGATTCCCTTCTACGGAGGTTCAGATAAGAGTTAGAACTGCTTCAGAAAACGGAGGTCGCCCTCGAAGAACATCCTCAGGTCCGGGATGCCGTACTTGACCATCGCCATTCTGTCCGGCCCGAAGCCGAACGCGAAGCCGGTAAATTCCTCCGGATCGTACCCGACGTTTCCGAGAACGTCCGGGTCGACCATCCCCGCGCCACCCATCTCCAGCCAGCCCGCACCCTTGCAGACCTTGCAGTCCGGGTCGGCGTCCCGCCCGCCACCACACAGGAAGCAGCTCACGTCCATCTCGACCGACGGCTCGGTGAACTGGAAGTAGCTCGGCCTGAGCCTTATTTCGACCTCGCCCCCGAAGACATGCCGAGCCATCGCGGCGAGCGTCCCTTTTAGATGCGCGAGCGTAACGCCCCGGTCGACAGCGAGACCTTCGATCTGGCTGAACATCGGCGTGTGCGTCGGGTCCGAATCCCGGCGGTAAGTCCGTCCCGGACACACCACGTAAACCGGCGGCTCCTGAGCGAGCATCGTCCTCACCTGCACCGGAGATGTATGCGTTCGCATTACCAGCCCGTCATCCAGGAAGAACGTGTCCTGCATGCTCCTCGCAGGATGCCCCGGCGGGATACCAAGCGCGGTGAAATTATAGTAGTCCGTCTCGACCTCCGGGCCTTCGGCGACGCGGTATCCCAGCCCGACGAAGAAATCCACCACGTCGTCGATGATGCGCTGCGTCGGGTGCAGGCTCCCTCTCGAGAACGGCACACCCGGCAAAGTAACGTCCACCGATTCGGCTCGGAGCCGGGCTTCGCGCTCCTCGGCGGCGAGTCGGGCCGTTTTCTCTGAGAGGGCGGCTTCGATCTCACGGGTGGCGAGGTTCGACGATTTTCCGACGACCTTCTTCTCCTCGACGGAGAGCGAGCCAATGGATTTCTTGATCTCGATCAGCCCCGAAGACCGACCGAGATACCTGACTCGGGCTTCCTCCAGGTCAGAGGTCGAGTCGGCCTCGTGGACGGCGTTGAGAGCCTCTGTTTTCAGCGTTTCTATGCGGTCTGCGGTAGTCATCGGGGCGTTATGGTAGCACACGCGGTCGCTAACGCGAACGGGCCTCGTAGAGCAGGATAGAGGCGGCGACGGCGGCGTTCAGGGACTCCGCGACAGACGGTATCGAAACGGCGAGATCACAGCCAGAGACTACCTCCTCCGAAAGCCCCGACCCCTCCGAACCGACCACGAGCAGAATCTTGCGTCCGGCTATCTCAGGTGGCGACGTTCCGCCGCTCGCAACGGCTGCAACCGCCGTGAATCCGGCCAGCTTTGCTTCCTCGACGAAGTCTCGCACCTCTACCTCGCGAGCTATGTCGGTGTGGAAAATAGATCCCATGGTCCCCCGCACGGTCTTTGGATTGTAGAGATCCGCCGAGCCTTTGGAGATCGCAACCCCGGCCCCAAACGCATGGGCCGAACGCACGACCGTCCCGACGTTTCCGGGGTCCTGAACCCCGTCGAGCAGGACGATCAGGTTCTGCCCTCCCAGCAATTCCTCCGTTGTCACGTCCACGTATCCGAACACCCCGACCGGGCCGGGTGAATTCGTGAGGCTGGAGACTCGGCGCACATCCTCCAGCTCGGTGAAGACTTCTAGCGGCTCACCCTCCACGACGAACGCCCCTCCCTCGCTGAGGAAGAGGCGTTCGGTTTCTCGGTGTTTCTTCTGCTGCAGGCGGGCGGCGCGCTTTACGCCGACGCGCCTCGCAGATCCTTCAGGCTTACTCGTCGTTCGACCTCGCGGCCTTCTCAACGTCTTCGACCGTGATGTTCTCGTCGGCCCCGGTTCCTTCTATGGAACTCAGGTCAACATCGAGCTCGCCGGCCCGCTCTTCGGCGGCGTCGGTCGCCTTCGCCTCCGTGGTCTCCGTCGGCGTCTCTGACGAGGTTTCGGCGGGGGTCTCCACCGCAGGCTCGGGCTGGGCGGCGGGAGCCTCGTCGTCGGTCGCTTCGGTGCTGGCCGTCACGTCGTAGGGAACCGCTACGTCCTGAGCGGCGAGCGAAGCCCTACGCTGATCATTCTTCTTCGACCGAGAGACCGTCTTCTTCTTCGCGGCGGTACGCGGCTGCGGCTCGGTCGGGGTCCAGTCGAGGTCTACCGTCGTATCAACCGACTTGCCTT
>JBPCNU010000002.1:0-11021 GCA_051000975.1 Rubrobacter sp. | reverse complement strand
CTACGACGCTCAGTTGGATGATCCGGAGGCGGAGCGCACCCTGACGGCGACGAAGCAGGCCGTTCAGGCCGTGCGTTCCTTTCGCAACGAGTCGAAGACGGGCGGAGAGCTGGAGGGAACGCTTCCGGATGGCGTGGACCAGGCGGTCTTCACGAAGCTCGCCGGGGTGCGCCTCGTCGGCTCGGTCGGAGGGTCGGCAACGACGCTCACGGCTGGGGATACTGCGGTCGAAGTCTCTCTCTCGGAGGAGATGCGGCAAGGCGAGATCGACCGTCTACAGAAAGAAGTCTCCCGCGTAGAGAACGAGGTCACGCGGGCTGAAAAGAAGCTCTCCAACGAGAAGTTCGTGGAGCGTGCGCCGGAGGATGTGGTCGCCTCCGAGCGCGAGAAGCTCACCGCGAACGCGAAGCTCCTCGAAACCCTCGAAACCCGCCTCCGAGCGTACCTGTAGCCGCTTGCCAGAGATACTCTCAACCTTTACGGACGTAACCGCCGAACTCGACCGCCGTCGGTTCATCTCGCTTGGCTTCGAGCGCATAGAAGCCCTGCTTGCCGCGCTCGGCAACCCGGAGCGCAACCTTCGCGTCGTTCAGGTCGTCGGCACGAACGGCAAGGGTACGACCTCGGTTGCGCTCTCCGCCGCGTTCGAAGTCGCCGGGGAGACAACCGGCACGTACCTCTCGCCGCACGTCCTCTCCTACACGGAGCGGGTCCGGCTTCGCGGAGAGCAGGTCTCGGAAGAGGCGTTCACTGATGGCATGGGACGCGTAATCTCCGTTGCCGATAAGCTTGGCATCGGGGTAACGCAGTTCGAGCTTCTGACGGCCGGTGCGCTCGTCATGTTCCGGGATGCGGGTGTTACGTGGGCCGTGATGGAGGCCGGACTCGGAGCAAGATACGATGCGACGACCGTGGCTGGACCGGAGGCGGTCGTGCTGACGAACGTCGCTATGGATCACACGCAGTACCTCGGTGACACCATCGAGGAGATCGCCGCCGAAAAGCTTGCCAGCGTCCCCGAAGGTGGAGCCCTGATCCTCGGCACCGAAGACCCGGTCGTCGTCGGGCTGGCCCGGAGCCGGTGCGAAGCCGTCCCCGCTCGCTTGTTACGGGCAAAGTCTTACCTGCAAAAGAACGAAATCGGCATCGAAAACCTCCCCCGGCACGTCCTCTGTAACGTGCGACTGGGTTGCGCTGCGGCGGAGATACTGCTCGAAAGGCCGCCGTTCCCAAAGGAGGAGTTCGTTCGGGTCGCAGAGGCCGTATCTGGAAGCCTATCCGGTCGGTTCGAGGTCGTGCGCTTCGAGGGAACGGACATCGTCCTCGACGGAGGGCATAATGTAGCCGGTCTCGAGGCGACCCTTCAGGCGGTTCGCGAATCGCATTCGTCGGAACGTATAGGTGTAGTTTTCGGCGTTTTGAGGGATAAAAATATAGAAGGTATGCTCGAATTGTTGAGAGAAGTAGCCAGCCCACTGGTGTTGACGCACCCGAACGACGAACGGGCCGCCGAACCGCAGAGCGTGTTCGATGCGTTCGAGGCCGGTGGATACCCGGGAAGGGTCGTTGTAGAGCCGGAGATCTCGAAGGCTCTACGGCTGGCCGTGGACGAGACGAAATCCGGAGGGGGAGAAGTGGTGCTCGTGACTGGATCCTTCACCACCGTTGCGGGGGCCAAGAGGTATCTGTCCGGCCTCACAGAGACGGAGGGATCGTGAGCAGTGCCTGGAAACTGGCCATCGTTCTGGTTGCCGTCGGGGTGGGTTCGTTCTTTCTCGGCTACTACGCGGTGATGAGGTTCATACTGTGAGGTCTGTATTGTGAGGTTCATGTTGTCAAGACCGCAGCTACGGAGGGTGTAAAGATGGTGCTGTTGTTTCAGCAGGATGCGGACCCGTTTCAGATCATCTCGGACTTTCTCGGGAGTCCTTTGCTCAGGATCGTGGGTCAGCTCATCGTACTCTTCATCATCATCCTCTGGTTGGCGTGCGTCTACTGGACCTACGCCGATGCCAGTAGACGCGGCTCTCTCAGCATACTCTGGGGAGTGGTTGCGGTGATCTTCCCTTTTCTGGGAACGCTCGTGTACCTGATCGTCCGCCCCCCGGAACTCCTCGCCGAATCACGTGAACGCGAACTCGAACTCGCCTACCTCGAACGCGAACTCCGCACCCGCGTCACCCTCTGCCCGAACTGCCGCAACATGGTCGAGAACGACTATCTCATCTGCCCGGTCTGTAACTGGGAACTCAAGAAATCCTGCTCCAACTGCGAACGACCGATAAACATGGAGTGGGAGACCTGCCCGTACTGCTCCACCGACCAGCGCAGCGGGAAGAAGCTGATCTGAAAGACTTGAAAGCCGTATATATCGGGCCGCCACCAGGGCTCGACACAAACACGCTACAATCTCGCTGCGATTGCGGAAAAAGTATGAAACCCCACAACTTTCGGAGGAAACCATGGAACAGACCCTGATACTCGTGAAGCCCGACGGAGTGAAGCGCAGGCTCTCCAGTGAGGTGATAGGCCGCATCGAACGCAAGGGCTACGATATTCGAGAGATGAAGCTGATGCAGGTCAGCCGCGAACTCGCCGAGGAACACTACGGCGAACACTCCGACGAACCGTTCTTCGGGGAGCTGGTCGAGTTCATCACCTCCGGCCCCGTAGTTGCGATGCGGGTCGAGGGTGAGAACGCTATCTCCGTCATGCGGAACCTGATGGGCGCGACCAACCCCGCCGAGGCCGCACCGGGGACCATCCGGGGCGACCTCGCGCTGACCATCTCCGAGAACATCGTTCACGGTTCGGACTCGTCCGGATCCGCCGAGCGCGAACTCGGTCTCTTCTTCGGCTAGGAAAAGGGGAAACCATGGCACTGGTATCAGGACTTATGCAGTTCATCCTCGCCTCCGAGTCGGCGCGCAGGGTTGACCTGCTCAACAGCGTCGGCTACCGTTTCCAGACCGTGAGGAGCGGCTTCCCCGAGGTGACGCATGAAGATCCCAGGCAGACGGTCGAGGAGAACGCACGAGGAAAGGCGGAGGCGGCAGCCGCCATCTACCCTTCGGATATCGTCCTCGGCGCGGACACCGTCGTCTACCTGCCCGACGAGCGTGAGACGCTCGGAAAGGCGAACGATGCCGAGGATGTCCGGCGAATGCTCGGCGCGCTTCAGGGACGCACTCACGAGGTACACACCGGCGTCGCGGTGATAAGGACCGACCACATCACCGTCGGTCACGTCGCAACCGAGGTTACGATGCGTCGGCTCTCCGAAGAGGACATCGAGGCCTACATCCTCTTCGGGGAGGGCGTCGGGAAGGCCGGAGGATACGCTATACAGGGGACGGCGGCCCTCTTCGTAGAGCGCATCAAAGGCGATTACACCAACGTCGTCGGCCTGCCGCTCTCCCTGACGGCCCGGATGCTCGAACACGTCGGGGTCGGCTGGTACGAGGCCGACGAATAGTTTTTTCAGAACGGCTTTCTCGAGCCTTCCCGTAGCGGGAGGCTCGCATAAAAGACTAGAATCACCGTGTGGGACAGCGCTACACGATAAAACAACTTCCACCCGACCTTCGGCCCCGGGAGAGGCTTCTCTCTTCGGGACCGGAGGCATTGTCCAATGCCGAGTTGATGGGAATTCTATTCGGCATCGGGACGCGAGAGAAGACCGCTGTGGAGCTTGCCAGCGAGGTCATAACCACGAGCGGGGATCTCTTCGGGATGCACACCGTTTCCTCACACGAACTCCTGCAAACGAAGGGTATCGGCGAGGCAAAGGCGTGCATAATACTCGCGGCCGTTGAGTTCGGGAAGCGGCTCGGGCGAGTTCGTAACCCCGGAAGGCCCGTGATATCATCGCCCGCGGACGTAGACGGGCTACTAAGGGGACGCATCGCCAACCAGGACCGGGAGAACTTCGTGGCCGTGCTTCTCAACACCAAGAACGAGGTCATAGAGGCACCGGTGATAAGCGTCGGGACGCTCTCTGCATCTCTGGTTCATCCTAGGGAGGTTTTCAAGCCGGCCATCCGGGCCAGCGCCGCAAGCGTCGTGGTTTCACACAACCACCCCAGTGGCCGCGTAGAGCCGAGTCGGGAAGACAGAGAAGTTACGAAACGGCTCGTATCAGCGTCCGAAATAATTGGCATCGAGATCCTGGATCACGTCATAATAGGCGACGAGTACTTTAGTATGAAAGAACAAGGGATGCTCTAGCTGCCTGTTACGAGCTGGAGTCGTGAAAACCGAAAACTGAACTGAGTAAATGGGGCGCGGTATGTTTGGTGGACTTTTTGGGAGAGATGTCGCCATAGACCTCGGAACGGCGAACACGCTGGTGTTCGTCAAGGGGCAGGGAATAGTCCTGTCCGAGCCTTCGGTCGTGGCGATAGACAACAAGACGGACAAGGTCGTCGCGGTCGGTTCGGCGGCGAAGAGCATGATCGGGCGCACGCCCGACAATATCGTTGCGATGAGACCCCTGAAGGATGGCGTCATCGCCGACTTCGAGGTCACGGAGAAGATGCTCTCGTATTTCATCCGCAAGGTGCAGCCGAGGCGCGGTATCTTTCGCTCGATCATCGGCCCGAGGGTCGTAGTGTGCGTGCCGTCCGGCGTTACCGGCGTGGAACTCCGGGCTGTAAAGGAGGCGACGGAATCCGCCGGGGCCAGGCAGGCGTTCACGATCGAGGAACCGCTCGCCGCTTCGATAGGGGCGGGGCTTCCGGTGAACGAGGCTCAAGGGTCCATGATCGTGGACATCGGCGGCGGTACGAGCGAGGTCGCGGTTATCTCGCTCGGTGGGATAGTTACGAAGTCGTCCATTCGCATCGCCGGGGATGATATAGATGATGCGATCACAACGTACATTCAGAAGGAGTACAAGCTCGCGATCGGGACTCAGACGGCGGAGCAGCTGAAGATAGAGCTTGGAAGCGCGTTCCGCCTGGAGGAGGAGGAATCGGCCGAGATAAGGGGCCGCGACCTCGTAACGGGACTTCCGAAGACGGTGGTTATAACGTCGGAGGAGATCCGGGAGGCGATAAGCGTTCCCGTCGAGGCTATGATCGCCGCCGTGCGGGACACGCTCGACCGGACGCCGCCGGAGCTTGCGTCGGACATCATGGACCGGGGGATGATCCTGGCCGGTGGTGGCGCGCTCTTGCGGCTCCTCGACGAACGTCTGAGGCGAGAGACTGGGATTCCCGTCCACGTCGCCGAGGAGCCTCTGATGTGCGTCGCGCTCGGGAGCGGGCGTTCGCTGGAGGAGATAGATTCCTACCGCAGCGCGCTCTCGTCATCCTGATAGTAGTAGGCGGTTCCCATGGATAGAAACAGATCCAACCCGACTACCGGCCTTGCCGCGCTCTGCGTCCTGACGGTCGTCAGCCTCATGCTGTTTACGGTCTACGTGCGTGAAGGGGATTGCTCGGAGGGGCAGGGCTGTGGCCCGCTCCATACGGTTCAACTCGGAGCGGCCGAGGTCCTGAGCCCCGTTCAGGGGGGCGTCTCGCTCGCGGCGAGCCCGTTTCAAGGGATAAGGAACGGTGTTTCGGGGGTCTTCGGGGGCAACCAGCGTGAACTGGAAGCAAAGCTGAGGGAGACCCAGGCGCAGGCGGCGCAGGCGGCGCAACTGGAGCGCGAGAACGCTGACCTGCAGGAGCTTCTAGGGGGGCAGAGGTCAGGCTACGACTATGCGCCCGTCGCGCGGGTCATCGCGCCGGCCGGGGAGCAGCTTACGCAGACCGTCAAGATCAACGTCGGAGCAGCGGACGGTGTGAGGCCGGAGCAGCCCGTCATCGTCGGGGAGAACACCCTCGTCGGACGCACGACGAGCCGCGTCTCGCGCAACACGGCGGAGGTTATGCTGGTTACGGACCAGAACTTCTTCGCCGGAGTCAACATCGTACCGGCGGCGGAGTTCGACGCGGCGACGGGGAACCTGGACCCGAACGCGACGGAGCGGAATATAACCTACGGCGAGGGGCTGCTCAGGACGAGCATCGAGGGGAACTTCGGGGTCGAATACGTAGAGCTGAACGCCCGAGCCGAGACGGGCGACTACGTGATAACGAGCGGTCGTTCGGGGGAACGGGAGCTGCTCTTCCCGCCCGGCCTCTTCGTCGGGACCGTGCAGTCCGTCAGTTCACAGGACATAGACCAATTCAAGAAAATAGTCGTTGACCCGCCCGCCGACCCGGATAACCTGAACGCCGTTCGGGTTATCACCGGCTGGTAGTCATCGCAGGAGGTTCAGGGAGCATGCGGCCCGGCTCGGTAGTCCGTGCAGCTCTGGTGGTGGCTTTCGCGGCGGTGCTGGAGGTCGTAGTAGGGCCGTACCTGACGTTTGGCTGGATCTCGCCGAAGTTCATGATCTTCGGCGTGGTCTTCGCGGTTCTGGGGATGCGTCAGATGCAGGCTCTTCTGCTCGGTTTCTTCGCAGGCATCCTCTTCGATGCCTTCGGGGGTGGTATCTTCGGTATCGGTTCTCTCGCGGGCCTCGTCGCGGCGACGCTGGCGATTCGGGCGGATGCCGCGAGCAGACGAGGAGCGAGGACGCTGGTCATGGCGCAGGTCGTCGTGCTCTCGGTGGCGGTCTACGATATTGTCAACTTCCTCGGTACGCGGCTCGCCGGGCTTGAAGCTCCGCCTTTCGGGGAGTATCTTTTCCTGGGGGTAATCCCGGACGCACTATTGAACGGGATTCTGGCATACGTAATCGGAGGCTTGTTTTTCAGGATGGGTAGAACCAGGCGCACGAATAAAGTAGGAGATACCAGATGAGCAGCCTCACCCGTGTGGATGTCGGGACTTCGTTCGGGAACCTCGGACGCTGGCGGTCTCTCGACCCGGTCCTGCTCTTCTCGACGCTCGCGCTCTGTCTCTTCGGGATCTTCGCCGTCTACGTAGCGGGGACGGACGACCGTCAAGCCTACGCCGCCGACCAAGCATTCGGCTTCGTCTTCGGGGTCATGATCGCGGTGCCGCTCGCGCTCATAGACTACCGGGTCTGGAAGCAGAAGGTCTGGCTCCTGTACGCACTCGCCATCCTGATGCTCCTCGCGGTGCTCTTCGGCGGGACGACGATCAACGGCTCGACGAGCTGGATCGTCGTCGGACCCGTGCAGTTCCAGCCCTCCGAGTTCGCCAAGATGCTGATGATCCTCGTGATGGCCGGCTTCTTCGCTGACCGAAACATCGCCGAGAACTCGACGCTCCTGCGCTCGATCGGCGTCCTCTGCGTGCCCTGGGCGCTCGTCTTCTTGCAGCCGGACCTCGGGACGGCACTGGTCTTCGCGGCGTTCTTCATAACGATGGTTTTCATAGGCGGAGCACGACCGATGCAGCTCCTCGCCCTGGCAGCCGTCGGGATCTCGGGCGTTGTTGCAGTGCTTAAGCTTGGGGTGCTAGAGCCCTACCAGATGGACCGGCTGATGGCGTTCATAGACCAGGAGAACTCCGGCGACATCGGCTACCAGGTAGCTCAGTCGAAGGTCGCGGTAGGCTCCGGCGGCCTCACCGGTAAGGGGATAGACGCTACGACGCTCGCCAACCTCGGTTTCTTGCCGGAAGACCACACGGACTTCATCTTCGCCAACCTCGGGGAGAGGACAGGGTTCGCCGGGTGCGCTCTCTTGCTCGTGCTGTTCCTGATCCTTATCTGGCGCATCCTGCATATAGCCAGCATCTCCCGGGACCGTTTCGGGGTCTTGATCTCCGTGGGCATCGCCGCCATCTTCCTCTTCCACGTCCTCGTGAACGTCGGGATGACGCTCGGGATAATGCCCGTTACCGGTATCCCGCTCCCGTTCGTGAGCTACGGTAGATCGAGCCTCGTCACGAGCCTCCTATGTCTCGGGCTCTTACAGAGCATCGCCATGCGTTCGCGCCAGGAGATGTCCACCCAGCCCCGAATCTGATATACCCTGAACGGTCGAACACCGGCTCGTCAGAGAGACGGATTCCGGTTTTGATCGCCACGAAACAACAGAAAACAACAGAAACCTTGACCTCCGAGCGAGCAAGGTCGGCAACGAGAGTTATAAAAGTAAGGAGTTCTGGTTGAAGTGAAGATCACATCTGTAGGACACGCGGGCTTCTTTATCGAGACGAAATTCGGCAGCATCCTGACCGACCCGTGGTTTAACCCGGCGTATTTCGCTTCGTGGATTCCTTTCCCGAGCAACCGCGATCTTGACCTTGAGAAAATCTCAAACCCCGACTACCTCTACGTCTCACACCTTCACCGCGACCATTTCGACGAAGAATTCCTCAAGAACCACGTCTCCAAAGATACGCGGGTCATCCTGCCGGACTACCCGCTCGACCTGATGGAGCGCGAATACCGCAGGCTCGGCTTCACGAACTTCATTCGCACCGAGAACAACACCCCGATGACGCTCGAAAGCGGGCTCAGGATCATGGTTCCGGCCCTCACCGCCCCGACTGACGGTCCGCTCGGTGACTCGGGGCTTTGCGTAGACGACGGCGAGACGCGCCTCTTCGATCAGAACGACTCCCGTCCGATAGACTTCGAGCCGCTCGAGTCGTTCGGGCCGTTCGACGTTCACCTGCTGCAGTTCTCAGGGGCGATCTGGTACCCGATGGTCTACGAACTTCCGGACAAGGCGAAGGACGCCCTCGGCAAGCAAAAGCGGGCCAACCAGCTCGCCCGCGCCCTGCGCTACGTGAAGCAAATAGGGGCAACGCACATCATCCCGTCCGCCGGGCCGCCGATGTTCCTCGACGACGACCTCTTCTACTTGAACGACTTCGACAACCACGAGTCAAACATCTTCCCCGACCAGACGGTCTTCATCGGATACCTGAAGGAACACGAAGTCGAGAACGGTCATCTCATGATCCCCGGCAGCGAAGCGACCGTGAACGGCGATGCCTGCGCCGTTGCCCACCCGACGACCGATGCTGAAGTAGAGCGTATCTTCTCCTACAAGCGCGGCTACCTCGAAGAGTTGCGTGAGATCTGGCGACCGGAGCTCGAAGCGGAGAAGGCGAGCTGGCCGCGCGGCGAGGTGGACATAATGCCGACGCTCAAGGCGTGGTTCGAGCCTCTTCTGGCTCAGGCCGACTTGAACTGCGTCGGGGTGAACGGTCGCGTCCTCTTCGACCTCGACGGCTCGGACGACATCATCATAGACTTCCAGAGTCGGACGGTCGGCGCGTGGGAGGGCGAGAAGTGGGACTATCGTTTCAGGATGGACCCGGCGCTCGTTGAGTACTGCATCGTCAACGACGAGAAGGACTGGATCAACACCCTCTTCCTCTCCTGCCGGTTCTCCGCCAAACGCAAGGGTGCCTACAACGAGTACGTCTACAATTTCTTCAAGGTCCTCTCCGAGGAGCGCCTCGCCTTCTCGGAGGAGTACTATGCCCAGTCCGCCCCCGTCAGGCAGCTCTGGGAATGCGGCAACTTCATGGTCCAGCGCCAGTGCCCGCACCTCAAGGCCGACCTCACGCGCTTCGGGGAGGAGGAGGATGGCATCCTCACCTGCACCCTGCACGGCTGGCAGTTCGACCTCGCAACCGGAGAATGCCTCACCTCCGACGGCGCGAAGCTCTTTACCCAGCCGATAGACGAATACGAGGCAGAGAAGAACGTCGTGAAAGCCGGGGCCGCCTCCGAGAACAGCGGGAGTTCCTCGTCCTAGCGAAAGTCAGGCTCACGGCCGCTCTCGCGGCGGCGCGACTCGCGCGAGCTTCGAGCCGGGCCGTCGGGACGGGTGGCGGGACGACCGTCCCCGGCGTCGTCGCCCGGCGCGTGGATCCGAAGGTGCTGGCAAAGCTCGCCCGAGGGCTGCCCCTCGGTTCCGTCGCCCTCACTGGGACGAACGGGAAGACCACCTCGACGCGCATGGTCGCCCGCATCTTCGAGGCAGCGGGGCTCGAAGCGGTCAGCAATTCCACGGGGGCGAACCTCGTCACCGGGGTAACGGCCGCCCTGCTCGCCGACTCCGGGATGTCCGGGAAGCCGGAGGCCGAGATCGGTCTCTTCGAGGTGGATGAAGCGAGCGTCCCGAAGGTTGCTACGGATGTCCCCTTGCGCGTCCTCGCAGTGCTGAACCTCTTCCGGGACCAGCTCGACCGCTACGGAGAACTCGCCTACACCGGGAAGGTCATCGCCTCGGCCTTCGACGACCTCCCCGCAGATGGCAAGGTACTCTTGAATGCCGATGACCCGCTTGTCGCGAGCCTCGGGCGCAGCGTCGCAAACCCGGTCTATTTCGGCATAGACGATCCCTCCCTCAACACGGGCGTCCTCCAACACGTCGCAGATTCGAAGGATTGCCCGGTCTGCGGCACGCCGCTAGAATACGCCGCGATCTACTTCGGACACATGGGCGATTACCATTGCCCGAACTGCGACTTCGCCCGTCCGAAGCGGGACTATAGGGTGACGAACGTCCGGCTCGACGGCTCTCGCGGCGCGAGCTTCCGGCTCGAAACCCCGACCGGCAAGGAGGACGTGAAGGTGACCCTGCCCGGCCTCTACAATATCTATAACGCCCTGGCTGCGGCGGGTGTGGCGGGCTGCGTCGGGATCGGAACGGAGACGGTGGCGAGGTCGCTCGCCGAGTTCGGTGGGGCATTCGGGCGCGTCGAGCGGGTGAAGGCCGAGGACAAAGAAGTCTTTCTGCTCCTCATAAAGAACCCCGTCGGCTTCAACGAAATACTCCGCACCTTTATCGTAGGCGACGAGGCGAAGCACGTCCTGATCTCGATAAACGACCGTGACGCCGACGGGCGCGATGTCTCGTGGCTCTGGGACGTTGATTTCGAGATGCTCGCAAACCCCGAACGGGACACGGCGTTCCGCACCGGGGGTATCCGGGCCGACGATATGGCCGTGCGCCTGAAGTACGCCGATATCCCCGTAACGAACACGGAACCGGACGTGCGTAAAGCCCTCGAAAAAGGACTCGCCGCCACCCCGCCCGGAGAGACGCTGTACGTGCTGCCGACCTACACGGCGATGCTGGAGTTGAGGCGAA
>JBPCNU010000001.1:0-16981 GCA_051000975.1 Rubrobacter sp. | reverse complement strand
GGCGTGACCGGGGAGCAGCGGGGCCAGCTCTTCCAGTCCTTCTCCCAGGCCGACGCCTCGACCACCCGCAACTACGGCGGGACGGGCCTCGGACTTGCCATAAGCAAGCAGCTCGTCGAGTTGATGGGTGGTGAGATCGGGGTCGAGAGCGAGCCGGGTATCGGCAGCACCTTCTGGTTCACGGTGCCGCTGGAGCGACGACCGCAAGCCGCCCCCCTCTTCCCGAGAGACACCGCCGATCTCAAGGGCCTGCGCGTCCTCGTGGTGGACGACAACGCCACGAACCGCAAGATCCTGCACGAGCAGCTGACCTCCTGGGGGATAAAGGAAGGCAGCGCGGCGGACGGACCCGGCGCCCTCGAGTTACTGAAGAAAGCCGCCCGGGAAGAAGAACCCTACGATCTGGCGGTCCTCGACATGCAGATGCCCGGCATGGACGGCATGATGCTGGCGCGGGAGATCAAGGCAGACCCCGCCATCGCCCGGACCCGCCTCGTGCTGATTACCTCGATGGGACAGCGCGGCGACGGCGAGGAGGCCCGTCGCGCCGGCCTCGAAGCGTACCTGACCAAGCCCGTCCGGCAGTCCGAACTCTACGACACGCTCGCGACGATCGCGGGACCGCCGGAGACCACGCAAAAGGAAGAAGCGCCGCCCATCGCCCGTCCCGGCGTAAAGAAGAGCGTCGCCTCCCGCGCTCGCATCCTCGTCGCAGATGACAACCCCGTAAACCAGAGGGTCGCCGTGAAGATGCTGGAGAAGCTCGGTTACCGCGCTGATGTCGCAGACAACGGCCTGAAAGCCCTCGAAGCACTCGCCCTCGCCGGAGGCCCGCGCTACGGAGCGGTCCTGATGGACGTACAGATGCCGGAGATGGACGGCTTTGAGGCGACCGCCGAGATCCGTCGCCGGGAAGGGACCGAACGCCGCACCCCCATCATCGCGATGACGGCCAACGCCCTGGCCGGGGACCGGGAGAAGGCCCTCGATGCGGGCATGGACGACTACATCACGAAGCCCATCGGCTCCGAAGAGCTTGGCGTGATACTGGAACTCTGGATCCCACCCGGAGAAACATCCACCGCCGCAGGGACCGAAAGTCCCCTGGATCCCACCGTCATAAACGACCTTCGGGAGCTCGGTGGCCCCGAGATGCTCGCGGAGTTGCAGGAGATATTCTTCGAGGACGCGAACGGGAGGCTGGCGGGCTTGCGGGAGGCACTCGAAGTCGGCGACGCTCGCTCCGTGGAGCGCATAGCTCATACCCTCAAGGGCAGCTCGGGCAACATGGGCGCGGCCCGGATGGCCCTCCTGTGCGCCGAGTTACAGGAGGTGAACGCCTCCGGGAACCTCGAACGGGCCCCAAGATTGGTGGAGGAACTCGAAGCCGAATTCGCAAGAGTCCGCGCGGCCCTCGAAGCCGAGATCGAAGACGCCCCCCGACAAAGGCCCTGATCGTCCGGGACGACGCCGTATCGCTCCTGATCCTTCACCAAGCCATCGAGAGGCTCAGCCATTACTGCCCCGTAGCCGAGGTCAGGCGAAAAACATAGAAATTCTATCGGAACACCCCCGGCGCAGAGGTGATCATCTGCGACCGGATGATGCCGCACCCCTGCGAGGGCCGGAACTCCGTCGCAGGTCCGGTACGAGAAAACCGACGAGTACACCTGCGTCTTCTTCCTCACCATCATCTTACTCACCGCGCCGGGTGACCGGAAGCACCGGCTTATAGGCCTCGGAGCCGGTGCCGATGACTACCTCTCGAAGCCCCTTGACCCCGACGGGTTGTGCGTGCGTTTGATCTCGTCCCCCGCGTAGCGTCGCCGCACTGCAGGCTCGCGAAGTACGAACGGGAAGATCGAGAAACTGAAGCTCCGGCTCTAAGATCAGCCGCACGCGGACAGCCTGACGGGGCAAGGGAAAGGCGAGAATGTGTTCCGGTGTCAGGGTGGTTCAGGTGGCTTCTACGGAAGAGTCACTCCAGTGGGAGTCCGGCTTTTCGGGGATGTAGAGGGCGCGTCTGAGGGGATTGTCGTGGTGGCTCCAGCCCCCACCGGAGACGTTGTTGGTGGTCTCCAGATACATGGCGACCCGAGCGTCCATGTTGTCTATAAAGTTGACGAGCAGGGCTTCGAGGGTCTTCGGGACTTCGGGTGAGCCGTACTCCAGTTCCCCCTGATGAGCGAGGAGGATGTGGGAGATCTGCAATGCCAGCTCCTGCGGGAAGTCGGGGAGCTGCTCGATGTAGGAGGCTATGATCCTCTCCCCAAGAACCACGTGTCCGATTAGCCGCCCCTCTGTTGTGTACGCGAAGCCGCCCTTGTCCCACGAGAGTTCTTTCACCTTGCCCACGTCATGGAAGATGGTGCAGAAGATGAGGAGATCCTCGTCGACCGGGTAATGGAGCGCGAGGGATTTCGCGACCCGCATACACTGCAGAGAATGTTCCAGCAGCCCGCCGAGACGAGCATGGTGCATCGTCTTCGCCGCCGGAGCTTCACAGAAGGCATCCCAGAAGTCCTTGTCGGCGGCGATCAGCCCGAAGAGTTCCGCGAGGTTCTCGTCGTCGAGGCTCCAGCCCGACTCGAGCACCTCGGCGGCCATCTCCTGGCGGTCATGCTCGGTCTCGGGGAGATAGTCCTCTTCGGAGATTTCGTCTACCCGCAGGTTCTGCAGGCGTTCTATCTTGAGCTGGAGCATACCCCGGTACTCGTGAGTCTGCCCCTCGACGTGGACGTAGCCCGGCTCGGGGAGACCGTTCAGGAGGTTGCCGGAGAGCCCCCACATCCTTGCGTCTATGGAGCCGGTCTTGTCCACCAGGGTGGCCGAGAGATACGGGACGCCCCGGCTGTCCTTGCGAACCGAGGTATCCCGAGCGAGGAACATCGAGCGGACGTTCTGTCCGGCGCTCAGGTCTTTGGTCCAGAAGCTCTCTTTTTTCGTTTTGCTCAGGGTCCTGGCTCTCTAGTCTGGGGCGATCATCGCCTAGTCGTGGGTAGTCTGAATCTCTGGAGAGCTTAACAGGTTATCCTTTCACCGCGCCCGCCGTCAGACCGGAGACTATTCTTCTCTGGAAGATCAAGACCAGAATGATCAGCGGTACCGTAACCACCACCGCCGCTGCGGCCTGCGCCCCGTAGTCCGTCGTGTACTGGTCGGCGAAGTTCGGGATGATGACCGTTACCGGCTGGGTCTGCGGGGTGAAGAGGAACGTTACCGCGAAGAGGAACTCGTTCCAGGCCTGGATGAAGGTCAGGATGGCACAGGTGAAGACCCCCGGCGCGGCCAGCGGCACGATGACCTTCCTGAACGCCTGCAGGGTCGTCGCCCCGTCTATCTGGGCCGCCTCTTCGAGGTCGCGCGGAAGCTCCTTGAAGAACGCCACAAGAATCCAGACCGTTAGGGGGAGCGCGAAGACGACGTTCGAGATGATCACCGACCAGTACGTGTCTATCAAGCCGAACGCCGTGAACTGCTGGAAGAGCGGCGCGAGGATGGCGACGGTTGGGAAGAAGCTTATAGCGAGTATCAGCGTCATCACCGAACTCTTGAAGCGGAACCTCAGCCGGGCTATGGCGTAGGCCGCCAGCGACCCGAAGAACAGACACACCACCGTCGTTACCCCGGCGATGATGACGCTGTTGAGCAGCGCGCGCCGGAAGGACGGGTTGGCGAAGATAGTGTCGTAGCTGAGACCCGCCGGCGGCGCGAGGGCCGTCGCAACCGGCGAGGCGAAGAGGTCGGCCTTGCTGACTATGCTCATCTTGAAGACCCACAGAAGCGGCGCGATGCTCACGAACACGAAGAGCAGGATAAACGTGAAGAACAGTATCGACTTCACGGTCGCGCCGCCGCCGGAGCCGCCTTTCGGCGTTGCCGTTGCACCGGCCACTAGAGAACCTCCTTTTCCTTGATCCTTTCCTTGATCATCTTAGTCCTCCGTCGAGGTCTGCATCCCGAAGCCCTTGATGAAGACGAGGGCCAGAAGGAACGCCGTCAGGAAGATGAACACTGCAGCCGCGTTCCCCTGAGCGAACTGCAACTGGCTGATCTTCACCCCCTCGTACACGAACGTACTGAGCGACTCGAGCTCCCGGTTGCTCATCCCCCAGAAGAGGTCGAAGACCCGGTACGATTCAAGCGTCCTGAACAGGAGCGCGACGAGCAGCGCGGGCTTGAGGAGCGGTAGCGTTATGGAGAAGAACCGCTGCATGGTGCTCGCCCCGTCCACCCGTGCGGCCTCGTATACGTCCTCCGGGATGGTCAGAAGCCCCGCGAGGAGCAAGAGTGCCATGAACGGCGTCGTCTTCCAGACGTCGACCCCGATGGCCGCGATGAGCAGCAGCGTCCGGTCGGAGAGTATCGGCTGGCTTATGACGCCCAGAACGTCGTTCGCGAGCCAGTTCACCACGCCGACCTGATCCTGGAACATCAGCCGCCACATGACCGCTGAGATGATCGTCGGGAACGCCCACGGCACTAGCACCGCCGCCCGCACGAGGCCACGCCCCCGGAAGGAGCGGTTGATCGCAAGCGCGATGGCGAGCCCGATGATGAACTCGAAGAACACCGCAACCGTAGTGAAGATTACCGTGTTGTAGAGCCCTTCGCGGAAGCCGGAGTTCTGGAACATCTCGACGTAATTCTCTATCCCGACAAACGCCCCGACCCCGGTGATGGTCGAGTCCGTAAAGCTCAGGACGAGCGCGTAGATGATCGGGAACAGCGCGATCGCAAGGACGATCAGGATAGTGGGCAGGATCATCAAATACGCCGTCCGGCGTTCGGGGTTACCGAATTCTTCCGCCAGGAAACTCCGGCGCTTCTTCCCGGAGTCCCCCGAACTGCTCACGCCCGCCATTTCTCACCTCCCGGAGAGATCAGGGATCGCATCACGACCCCTGATCCACGATGGACTGAAGCTCTTCCTGCGTCGCCTGGACGACTTCCTCGGGCGACGAGTTACCGGTGACGTTCGCGTTGAACTGCTCCGCCATGACGAGCGACATGTCCGAGTAGTACGGCGAGGTCGGGCGCGGCGTGGCGTTCGAGATGGAGTCGAGGCCACCGGCCTGCTCGACGACCGGGAGCGCATCGAGGACTTCCTGTTCTTCGTAGAGCGCGCTGAGCGTCGGCAGGAAGCCGCCGTCTATAGCCCGGAACCGCTGCTGCTCGGGCTGGCTGGCGAACTTTATAAACTCCCACGCCCCGTTCTGCACCTCTTCGCTGACGTTGGCGTTGATGTAGAAGTTCCACCCGCCGAGACCCGGAGAACTCTCACCGCCATCACCCGCCGGCAGGCTCGTGATACCGACCTGCTCCCGGGTGAGGTCGGACTGATCCGGGGTGAGGAGCCCGTACACATACGGCCAGTTACGCAGGAAGACCGAGTCGCCGTTCAGGAAGTTGGTGTGCGACTCCATCTCTGTGAAGTTCGCCACGGACTGCGGCGCAGCCCCGGACTCGATCATCTCCCGCTCCGCCGTGAGGCCCGCTACGGCCTCGGGGCTGTTTATCAGCACCTCGCTCGAATCTTCCGAGAGGATCTGCCCGCCGTAGCTGTAGATGTACTCCAGCCCGTTTACGACCCCGCCCTCGTAGTTGGACCCTTGGAAGGCGAAACCGTTCTGCGTCCCGGACTCTTCTTTTACCTGGTTCGCCATCTCGCGCAGATCGGTCCACGTCGTCGGCGGCTCGCTTATCCCCGCTTCGTCCAGCAGGTCCTGCCGGTAGTACAACACCCCGAAGTCCGTGAACCACGGCACCCCATAGATGGCCCCGTCGTACGTGTTCGACTCGACCGGGCCGGGCAGGAAGTCGCTCTGCATGTCTTCCGTGAAGCGGTCGGAGAGGTCGAGGATCCAGCCATTGGCCGCGAACTGCCCCGGCCAGATAACGTCCCCGCCGATGAGCGCGAGGTCGCCGCCCCCGGCCTGAAACTGCGTCCTGAGCCGGTCGAAGAAGGCCCCCGTGTCCGCCGGCTGCGTCTGAAAGTTGGCCTGGTACTCCCCGGCGAACTGCTCGTTGAACCGCTGCACGAGCTGGTCGAGCGTCCCCGAAGCGTCCGGCCCGAACGCGAAGTTGACGATGACGCTCCCGTCCTCCGCCGTCTGGGCCCCGCCACCACCACCGCAACCCGTCGCCCCCAGGAGCGTCGCCCCGGCCAGGGACGCCCCGCCGAGCTGCAGAAACCGCCTGCGATTCATCCCCCGCCCGAACGCCCTTCCATAACCCCCACCGTAACCGCCCTTTGCAGATCTACGCATCTCTCTCCCTTTCCAAAGTTCTTTCCCGAAATTCTTCCCGCAGTTTCTTCCCTGAATTACCGGGGGTTCTCCTGCTCTCTCCTGCGCGACGCTCGTCCCCCGTAACGGTGACCCCACGTCACCGAAGCCGGAATGCTCCCTACAGGATGGCCTGCTCGCTCTCGGCGTCGAAGAGCCTGACCTTCGACGCGTCTATGACGAGGCGACTGTCGTGGCCGAGCCTCGCCCCGCTCGCCGCCGAGACCCTTGCCACCAGCATCTGCCCGAAGTCCACCTCGTCGTCCGGGCCGCTGTCCGGGTTGCCGGACGCCGACGGCGAGGGCATCGTCTGTCCCTCGCCCGGAACTTCGAAGTAGACGTACTTCTCGCTCCCCATGCTCTCTATGACCTGCGGCTCCACCTCCATCGTGTTGCCGTTGGCTACCTCCGGGGCCTCCTCGACCGACGCATCCTCAATATGCTCCGGGCGGATGCCGAGGATGACCTCCTTGCCCGCGAAGCTCTCGGGATCCTTGCCCGTCTCCTTCGCCCGTCCGATGAGTTCCCGGCCGACCGGGATCTTCGTCGGTCCGAACGTGGCGACGAGCCCGCCGTTCTCCCTCTCGAGCCGCGCCCGGATAAAGTTCATCGCCGGGCTGCCGATGAACCCCGCAACAAAGACGTTCTTCGGGTCGTCGTACATCTTCTGCGGGCTGTCTACCTGCTGGATCAGGCCGTCCTTCAAGACCACGATCCGGTCGGCCATCGTCATCGCCTCGGTCTGGTCGTGGGTGACGTAAATCGTCGTGACCCCGATCCTGTTGTGCAGCTTCGCGATCTCCGTCCGCATCTGAACCCGGAGCTTCGCGTCGAGGTTCGAGAGCGGCTCGTCCATGAGGAACGCCTTCGGCTCCCGGACTATCGCCCGGCCTAAAGCGACCCGCTGCCTCTGCCCACCGGATAAAGCCTTCGGCTTCCGGTCGAGGAACCGCTCGATAGAGAGGATCTTCGCCGCGTTGTTTACCCGCTCGTCTATCTGAGACTTCTCCATCTTTCGCAACTTCAAGGCGAAGCCCATGTTCTCCCGGACGTTCATGTGCGGGTAGAGCGCGTAGTTCTGAAAGACCATCGCGATGTCCCGATCACGCGGCGGCAGGTCGTTCACCACGTTGTCCCCGATAAAGACCTTGCCGCTGGAGATGTCTTCGAGGCCCGCGATCATGCGCAGAGCCGTAGACTTCCCACACCCCGACGGCCCGACGAACACCACGAACTCCCCATCCGGGATGTCGAGGTTCATCTTGTTCACGGCGAGGACATCCTCACCGTAGATCTTGCTGACGTCCTCCATCGTTACTTCGGCCATTTCCACTCCTCCTTGAGATCGCCAACCCAGCCGAATTTCCCCTCTGATAGATTCGAGGGTCTCCTACGCCGCTCGCCAGCTGACCATTCTTACTTCCGTTTTCTTCCGTTTCTTCCCGGTTCACGATGCCCCGATACTCGATCGGACATTCGCTTGTTTTCCCCGTCCGAATCGGCCCTATCCACCCCGATTCGGCACCGCCATTGTAGCTAACGTTCGGCTATCTCGTAAAGGCCATATTCTTTTTTGACGCTCATGATACGTTCAGCCGAGGCTCTTATTCGCTCCTCCGAAATCTCCCCGGACTCCACCGCCGCCACGACCGCATCGTAAGCTGCGGCCTGCTCCTCCGGCGGGCTGGAGATTATGAGGAGGTCGGCCCCGGCTTCGACCGCCCGGAGCGCGGCGTCGGCGGGTGGGTGCCCGCCGTTCGCGCCCTCCATCGCCAGGTCGTCCGTGACGGCGACGCCGTCGAAGCCGAGGTCTTCCCGGAGCATCGAGTACACCTCGGGCGAGAGGCTCGTCGGGTTCTCGGCGTCTAGCTGCGGGTAGACGAGGTGTCCGACCATCACCATCGGCACGTCGGCGTCCACCGCGGCACGAAACGGCGGGAGATCGTAGGACCCGATGGTGGCGAAGTCATGGTCGACCGTTGGGAGGCTTACGTGCGAGTCGCTCGTAGCGGGGCCGTGATTCGGGAAGTGCTTTGCGGAATGAACGACCCCGGCCTGCTCGAAGCCCTGCATCGCCGCTACGCCCATCCGCGAGACGAGCGCCGGGTCTTCTCCGTAGGAGCGTGAGCCGATAGCCGCCCCGAAGCCCGTGTCGAAGACGGGGGCGAAGTCCGTGTTGACCCCGGCACGCATGAGCTCCGTCCCGATGGTTCGGGTGGAGGCGCGCACCGCCGCCGCATCTCCCGAAGCCCCGAGCTCGGCCGCCGGGGGCTGTGGCGTTACCCAGGGCGCACCCGCGACCTCGCCCCCCTCGTAGTCGACGGCTACGAACATCGGGATAGCCGGGTCGGTCTGCATCGAACGCTCCTGCATCGCCGCCGTGAGAGACGAGACCTGCTGCTCGGACTCCATGTTGTAGCCGAAGAGGAGCGCGCCGCCGATGTTCCTGTCTTCGATCATCTTGTTTATGTAGTAGTCCGGCTCCGTGCTCTGCACCGAGACGATGAACATCTGCCCGACCATCTCCCGGACGCTCATCCCGGCCAGCGGGTCATCGGACGAAGCCGTCGTCTCACCGCCCTCCGATCCTGACAGGTTCTCCGGGCCTGGCGGGTTCTCCGACTCGCCCCCGGTGCTCCCCAAACCACCACAAGCCGCCGCGAGCAGCACGACGAGCGCCAATAGGCCAACCGCTGGCAAGACCCGACCTTCAAGAGATCCGCGATACAGACGATGCAAGGTACTCCTTCCGAAACAAACCAACCCGGCCAGTCTAACGCTGAGAGCGCGTGAAGTCTCGGGTATGCTCTAGAGCAGCCAGAAGGGATGTCGCATGCTAGAGCTTCACTACGAATCAGGGACGCTAACCGCCACCGATGCTTCGAGCGCCGACCTGCCGAAACCCTTCCTCTGGGACACGAGGATCCGCAGCTTCCGCGCCCCCGCGAACGCCTACAGCGAGACCGTCCTGGCCCTGCGTAACGCGGGAACCGAACATCTGGATCACGCCGCCGCCTTCGAGAGGGTTACGCTCGAATCGAAGCTGGCTTTAGAGCCGCGCCCGTACCAGCGCGAGGGTCTCGCCGCGTGGCGTGGCGCGGGGCTTCGCGGTGTGGTCGTCTTACCGACGGGCGCAGGCAAGACTGCGGTGGCCGTGAGCGCGCTCGAAAAAGTCGGACGAAGCACCCTGGTCGTCGTGCCGACGCTCGCCCTGCTCAAGCAGTGGTACTCCGTTCTGCATGATGCCTTCGGGGTCGAGGTCGGTCTGCTCGGCGGCGGGTATCACGAGATCAAGCCCATAACGGTAACTACCTACGACTCGGCCTACATCCACGCCGAGCGTTACGGCGACCGGTTCGCCCTCGTCGTCTACGACGAGGTTCATCACCTCCCCGCCCCGAAGAACTCCGTAATCGCCCGGATGCTCCTCGCCCCGTACAGGCTCGGCCTCACCGCTACCCCCGAACGCCCGGACGGTGGCCACGAGCGGATGGGAGGACTCGTCGGAGAAGTCGTCTACCGGAAGTCGCCGGAGGACCTGGCAGGACGCTACCTCGCGCCGTTCGAGCTAGTACGCATCCCGATAGAACTCACCGCTCACGAACGCCACGAGTACACCCTCGCGAACGCCGTTTACCGCGACTTCCTTGAAAAACACCGCCTGCCGATGCGCTCCCCGGAGGACTGGCAGCGGTTCATCATGGTCGCCGCGACGAGCCACTCCGGCGGGCGGGAGGCACTGCTGGCGGCCCGGCGAAGGCGGGAGATACAGTCCGGCGCGATGCGAAAGGTCGTCACGCTCGAAAGCCTGTTGCGCCAGCACTGGAACGACCGCGTGATCGTCTTCACTAAGAGCGTCGAGGAGGTCTATGCCCTCTCGCGGCGGTTTCTCATCCCGTGCATCACCTTCGAGACCCCGGCGAAGGAGCGGAAGGAGATCCTGGACAAGTTCCGCGACGGTCGCTACCGGGCCGTCATTGCCTCCGACGTGCTGAACGAGGGCGTGGACGTCCCCGATGCAGGCGTGGCCGTCGTACTCGCCGGGAGCGCCTCCCAGCGCGAGTACGTTCAGCGGCTCGGCAGAATCCTCCGCCCGAAGCAGGACAAGCGAGCCGTCCTCTACGAGCTCGTCACCACCGAGACCGGCGAGGAACTCACCTCCCGCCGCCGCCGCGAAGCGTTCAGCGAATCCTCTGATAAAGCGTTCACGGGCGCGGGGCGCGACTAGATGCTCCGCACGGAACACGTCATGGCGCGGCTGAACCGGGGTCGGCTCGTCCCCCACCACCTCGACCCGACGAACGAGAAAGTCTCGCAGGCGGCCTCGGAGGTCGTCCGGTGCTACGAGGATCACATCGGCAAGCCCCGCGCCGCTCTGGAGACGGAGCTCACGCGCCTCGAAGCGGAGTCCGGACCGAGGCTGGATGCCCGGCGCGGTTTCCGCATCGTCCGGGCTTTCGGGAAGCTCCTCGAAGAACGCTCTGAGTGGGCGGCCCCGGCGGAGATAGACCCGTACAACCTGAGAACCCGCATCTACGACCTCGCCTCGCAGTTGCCCGAACCGCCCGCCGGGGAGGCCGGATTGCTCGACTCCCCGACCCGCGAAGACGTACTCTCGCAGGTCGCCCGCGAGATGGGCCTCCGAGACGCAGAGACCGTCGCCGCTCTGATGTTCTCGGACAGGCAGTCGGCGCAGGTGCTCTCGGAGTTCGGTAAGCCGGGGCCGGAGGAGCTCGTCTCACACTACAACGTCGCGCAGGTACAGGGCGTGCTGTACGCGGCGAAGGAGCTGACCGTCGAGCTAGACGCGGAGGCCGACGCGAGGCTAGTCTTTCACTACGTGAAGCGGATGGGTTTGATCCACTCGATAGAACCCCCCCGAAACGGCTTCTCCGGCTACCGGCTGCGACTCGACGGGCCGCTCTCGCTCTTCGGGCCAACGAGGAAATACGGCCTGCGCCTCGCCAAGTTCCTCCCCGGCCTCATGCTCACCGCGCCCTGGAAGCTCTCCGCGACGGTCGAGTGGCGGGGCCGCGACGCGCTCCTGGAACTCGACTCCTCCCGCTTCGGGATAGACGGGACGAAGAGCCATTACACAGGCCCGAAGCGCGACGAGGAGCAGGATGAGGTGCGCGAAGCGTTCGTCAAGGCCTGGGAAAGAGCGAAGGATACCGCAGGCTGGAAACTCGCCGCCGCAACGAAGGTGCTCAACTTCCCCGAACACGGCGCGGCGCTCGTCCCGGACTTCACCCTGACCAACCAGAAGACCGGCGAGACGGTCTACCTCGAGATACTCGGCTTCTGGTCGAAGCGAAACCTCGTGGAGCGGGTCGGGCTGATCCGGTCGGCCAACGAGCGCGGCGAGCGGGTGATAGTCGCGGCTTCAGAGGGGGCCGGGGCCTCCAAAGAGGCGCTCTCCGAGGCGACCAGCGGGGGCGTGGTCTCGTTCAAGGGGCGGCTCCCGGCGAAGGCGGTGCTGGAGCGCATCTCGCCCGGAATCGGAACGGCTTCGAAGGTGTGAGGAGGTTTCGGGATCGCTAGATCTCTCATAGTGTTCGGAGTAGCGTGCATGTTCGCGGCGGTCATCTTCGGCTTCGGGACGGAGGTTTTCGCCGCTGGCTTCTTCTATTCCGGGGATGCAGAACGGACGCAGCTCGTCTTTCTCGTCCGGCTTCTCGTGCTGGTCGCCCTGACGCTGGTGCTTGTCTTTCGCGGGGGATGGTCCGGGGCGGCGGTCGCTCTCGGGATGGCGTTGGGGGCGACGTTCATCGAATGGCTCCTCCTGCCGGTCGCCTTCGACTGGGCGGCCTCACAGGCTCCGCCGGAGCTGGCAGCGGAGATACCGGCGAGCATAGACCGTCCACCATACCTGGCCTGGGCCGCCGGAGACCTGCTGGCGGTCGCGATCTGCGCCGTCGTCGGACGGGTCAGCCGGATGCTCGCCGGTATGGGATGAAGCGCAGTAGAAGGTTGGTAGTGAAAATCAAAGACCCTAAAAACATTTCTCTATTTCAGGCGTTCCGGGAGCCGTCATCGGGACGAACGACCTCGATCTCTTCGTCCTCCGGCACGTCGTAGTCGAGCAGGTAGACCTCCCCGAGCGCGGTAAATTCGTAGTCCTCGGGCGAGAGCTTGCCGCTCACCGAGTCCTGGACCTCGACCCCGGTGATGAGCCTGCCGCGTCCTTTGCACCGGCGGCACTCGATAGGCCGCCAGTTCGCGCCGTCGTCACCTCGACCGTCGCAGTTGGGGCATTCGCGGGAATTCGTGAAGCGGATGGTGATGGTTCGTTTCATCTACTATACCTAGAGGAACGAGCCGCTTGGAAGATACGGAGCGAGCGGACCGGGGTCGCCCTTTACGCAGATCGGCCCGTCGGGATGAAGGTTCAGACCGGCGGCCAGAACGACGCGCACCGCCCAGTTCTGGCGAGCCGTGATCCAACGCACCTCGAGGTTCGACTCGGGGTCGCAGGCGGCCAGATAGGCCCACAGAAGCCGCGCCGCTACGCTGTCGTCCGTCGCCCCTAGAAGCCAGAGGCTGTCGCCGTGAAAAAAGGCGTAACCCTCGCCACCGGCCTCCTCGACAACGAGCATCCTTGCGCCGCCGGAGAGGATGTTTTTCAGGTCGGGACCGTGCGCCGCGCCGCGCAGCTGCCGGTCGACGCGGGCGGCGAGGTCGAGGTCGGAGGCGTCCCCATCCCGAACCCCGAGATCCAGAGGGACGTTCTCCCGGCGCACCTTCCCCTTCGCGGTGAAGGTCGGGTGCAGGACGAAGCCGGAGTTCGAGTAAGTTCGCATCGCCGCCGGGTGAGTAGAGGCGGCGATCATGCTCTCCATAGAGTCGCCACCGTAATCGAGGGCGTGTTTTATGAGGTCCCGTCCGCAACCGCCTCTCCGGGCCGCCTCCGAAACAGCGAGGAGCGCGAGAACCCACAGCCCGTCCCTCAAGAGCGCGACGGAAACCCCGACTACCTCGCCGTCTTCGTCCGTTGCGACAAAGGAACCATTCGGGTCGTGATCCAGATAGTGATAGAAGCGAGATATGTAACGTTCTTTTTCCTCCGGGGAGCGGTCGAGGACCTCCTGCTCGGAGTCCGCGAGCGCGAGAGAGGCGACCATGTAGGCCACCTCGATGTCATCCTCGCGCATTGGTCGGACGTGCGCCAAATTGTTCTCTAACGCCAGCTCGACTGGTAGGCTATCTGCTCTTCGGTGAGCTGCTCCGGCTCGACGCCCATCGTGCGGAGCTTGATGCGCGCTACTTCCTGATCCAGCTCCTCCGGCAACGCCTGGATGCCGCGCTCGAAGTCCTCGGCGTGAGAGGCGAGGTGGTGAATGCCGAGGGCGTGAAGGGCGAAGGTGAGGTCCATGATCTCGACCGGATGCCCGTCACCCGCGCCGGAGTTGAGGAGCCTGCCCCTCGCGATGACGTGGATGCGGTTGCCGTTTGGCATCTCGTACTCGGTGATGTGCTGCCTGACCTCGCGCTCGGTTATGCTCATCTCCCGGAGCATCGCGAGGTCGAACTCGTGGTCGTAGTGCCCGGCGTTCGCCAGCACCGCCCCGTCCTTCATCTTCTCGAAGTGCTCCCGACGAAGCACCTTCATGTTCCCCGTCCCCGTCAGGAAGAAGTCTCCGGCCTCGGCGGCCTCCAGGGAGTTCATCACCTCGTAGCCTTCGGAGTGAGCTTCAAGGAGCTTCACCGGGTCCGGCTCGCAGACTATGACCCGCGCCCCGAAACCGGCGGCGTACTTCGCAAGACCCCTCGAGACCCAGCCGAAGCCCATCACGACCACCCGCTGCCCGGAGAGGAAGAGGTTCGTGTTGGCGAGCAAACTCACGATGGAGGAATGGCCCGTGCCGTAGCGGTTGTCGAAGAGGTGCTTCATGCGCGCCTCGTTGATGCCGAGGACCGGGAACGGCAGGACGCCCTCGCCCGACATGGCCCGGAGCTTCAGGATGCCCGTCGTGGTCGTCTCGGTCGCCCCGACGATCTTGTCCATGAGCTCCGGATGGCTCTGCACGAGCCGGGCGGCGAGTTCCGCGCCGTCATCCAGAAGAAGGTCCGGCTCGGTCTCGAGGGCGAGGTGGATGTAACGCTCGAAGTCCTCCTCAGACGGGTCGTGGGTAGCGTAGACCCGGATGCCGCGTTCGACGAGGGCCGCGCAGACGGAATCCTGCGTCGAGAGCGGGTTCGAGCCGGTAACGGTAACGTCGGCCCCGGCCTCGTGCAGCAGGACGGCCAGGTAGGCCGTCTTCGCTTCGAGGTGGACGGTAACGGCTATCTTCTTGCCGTTCAGGGAGCCGTCGGAGAGCTGTTTACGGGCGATGTCGTTCAGGACCGGGCAGTGTTGAGCGGCCCAGTCGATCTTCTGGTGACCCTCTTTGGCGAGCGACTGGTCCTTGATGATTGAGTCTGTGATCACGGCTGGAAGCTACCTCCTGTATGACTTTACGGGATGCCTAGTCTACCGTTTTGCAGAACCGATAACCGTCTATACGCCCTTCAAACCCCAGATTCCCTGCGTTCTGCGAGAACACGCGCCAATATATCCGGCCTGTCGGTCATGATTCCATCCACTCCGAGAGCCACGAGGCGATGCATCTCTTCGGCCTCGTCCACCGTCCACACGTCGACCCGCAGCCCGCGTGAGTGCGCTGCCCTGAGGAACCTCGGCGTCACGACCGTGATACCCCGGTACTCGACCGGGACCTGAAGGGCGACGTACGAAACCGGGACGAAAACCTCGAACCCGACCAGCGAAGCCAGATAGAAGACCAGTACTTCGAACAGCGAAGCCGAGGTAGCGACGCCGGCTGCTTCACCTTCACGAGCCTTCCACTCACGGGCCTGCCTCTTCGCGTCCCTGCGAAAGCGGCGCATTTTACGGTGAGACACTGAGGCCACGACCGTCCTGCCGGTTGCGTCGTATCGTCGCAGCGCTTCGAGGAGGGATATTCCGGCTTCGGGTTCGTCTGCCTTGATCTCGACGTTCACGAGCGACTTCGGGAAACGCTTCAGAACCTCACAGAAGGTGGGAATCTTCACGTCCCTGCCCCGGTAAGGATGGCCGCCGTCTGCCTCGAAGCGATGCCCGGCATCGAGGAGCCTGACCTCCCGAAGGCCCATCGTACAGACTCGGCCCCGCCCGTCGGTCGTGCGGTCCACCTCCCCGTCGTGGATCACGACGAGCTCCCCATCGCGGGTCAGGTGCACGTCCATCTCCAGCCCGGCTGCGCCCTTACCCACCCCCAGCTCGAAGGCCACGAGGGTGTTCTCCGGGGCGTTCCCCGCGCCGCCGCGATGAGCATAACCGGCGACTTGGCCCACTCCACTGCAAGCCCGGTATCTCCTGTTGCTAATCTCCCCCACAAGAACCCGGAGCGCGGCCAGAGACCCGAACGCGATGAGCAGATGATGTCTCATCTCTCGCCTTCCGCATCCTCGGCTGAGGCGAGAGAGCGTCTGTAACGCCGGCAGCTCAGCATGTAAAGCCTCTCATCGTCCTTCTGAACCCGCGAAGACACACCCTCGGTCTCTCGCTAACACCGTCAGTATAATGCGTGCCATGAGCGACGAGCCACGGAAGCCCGACTACAACCGCTACGTGGAATCGTTCTACAGAAACCGCTACAGCAACGACGAAGAGAAAGAGGCTCCGGCCTCGATCCACTACGGTTTCTCAGAGGTCGGAGACAACCCGGACGGCGAAACGGCTATGCAGAACATGAACCGCATCCTTGCGGAGGCGGTCGCCCTCACGGGCGATGACATCGTCCTCGATGCGGGATGCGGTTTCGGGGGGAGTTCGGTCTGGATCTCCTCCGAGTACGGAGCGCGGGTCGTCGGCCTCAACCTCGTCGAAGACCAGCTCCCCCACGCCCGCAGACACGCGGAACGCCGCAACGTCTCTCACCTGACAAGGTTCGTCTCAGGGGACTTTACCGACACGAAACTACCCCCCGGGAGCTTCGATGTCGTATGGGCAATCGAGAGCGTCTGCCATACCCCCGACAAGGCCGGGTTCCTGCGAGAGTCCTCACGCCTTCTGAGGCCGGGTGGCCGTCTCGTGGTCGCCGATTTCTTCCTAAGAGAACGGTCGCTCGGCGCGAAGAACCGGAAGACGATGAATCGTTTCCTCTCGGGCTGGGCGATCCCGGACCTCCCCCGACCCGGCGAGTTCTCGGACGCCGCTGCCCGGGCCGGTCTCTTGAAGGCCAGCGCGCGCGATATCACCGAGAACATCCTGCCTTCCTCACACGAGATGTACCGTCAGGCTCTTCTCAGAAGCTACCCGAAGAACCTCGTCTACTCGAAGCTGGGTCTCCGTCCGAGGGAGGATTTCACGAACGCCAGGTCCACCGTCGAGCAATACAGAACCCTCAAGAAAGGCCTCTGGCACTACGGCATCTTCACCGCGACGAAATCATCTCAGGCCGACCCCCACGTCTCCCTTTGAACATTCCGCCTTCCTCTCGTATACTCTTGCGAGCCGCGAGTCGAAGTGGCGGAATTGGTAGACGCGCTAGGTTGAGGGCCTAGTGTCCCTTATACGGACGTGAGGGTTCGAGTCCCTCCTTCGACACCAACAGAGGAGGCCGTGTCCCCTCGGGTCCACGGCCTCGACTTTTTTGCACGGCCCCGATCTTTTTCGTTCCCGTCCTGTGTCTTCCCTGAAATTTCCACAGAAC